>CAXUIQ010000017.1:10938-20724 GCA_964250815.1 uncultured Acetobacteraceae bacterium | reverse complement strand
GCCTCGCCGGAGGTCATCACGCCGTCGTACTCGCTGGCGGCGATGCCCATCTTGCGGAGCTGCCCCTGGATCGCCCCGGCCCGGCGCGGCGCGTTGCTCAGCAGCACTACCCGCTTGCCCGCAGCCCGCAGCGCGGCCAGGCACTCGGCCGCGCCCGGGTAGGGCGTGACCCCGTCGTGGATCACGCCCCACAGGTCGAGGATGAAGCCGTCGTACTCCGCCGCGAGCGGGGCGAACCCGGTGAGGCGCCTCATGCGTCCACGCCCACGGCGTCCGCCACGCCGCGGAACCCCTGGGCGCGCAGCGCCGCGGCAAGCTCGCGCTTGATCCGGGGGACCAGCGCCGGGCCGGCGTAGCTGAACGCGGTGTAAAGCTGCACGAGGTGCGCCCCGGCCCGGATCTTTTGCAGCGCGTCGGCCCCGGTGGACACGCCGCCGCAGCCGACCAGCACCAAACGCCCGGCCGCCAGGCGGTAGGCGCGGGCCAGCAGCCGCGTGCTGGCGGCCAGCAGCGGCGGGCCGGACAGGCCGCCGGTCTCGCCCGCCGCCCGGGACCGGAGCGTGTGCGGCCGGGCGACGGTGGTGTTGGACACGACCAGGCCATCGACCCCGTGCCGCACCGCGGTTTCGACGATGGCCTCCAGCCCGCCGTCCGGCAGGTCGGGCGCGATCTTCACCAGCAGAGGCGGGCGGTGGGGCACCTCCGCCTGCACCGCCGCCAGGATGGCGGCCAGCCGCGCTTCGCCCTGCAAGTCCCGCAACCCCGGCGTGTTCGGGGAGGACACGTTGATCACGACGTAATCGACGTGCGGCGCGACGGCAGCAATCAGGGCGGGGTAGTCGCGCTCCGGGTCGGCGCCATCCTTGTTGATGCCGACGTTGGCGCCCACCGGGACGTGTCCCGGCACCCGCCCGCGCGGCAGGGCGGCAAGGCGGGCGACATAGGGCGCAAGGCCGCGGCTGTTCAGCCCGTAGCGGTTGACCACCGCTTGGTCCGCTTCCAGCCGGAACACCCGGGGGCGCGGGTTGCCGGGCTGCGGGCGCAGCGTGACGGTGCCGGCCTCGACGAAGCCGAAGCCGACGCGGCGCAGGCCACGCAGCGCCAGGGCGTCCTTGTCGAACCCGGCAGCGAGGCCGATCGGGTTGGGGAACTGGAGGCCGAGCGCCCGGACCCGCAGCGCCGGGTCGTCGGGCGTCGTGTCCCGCCCGGCCAATCCCAAGCGAAGCGCGGTGACGGCGAGCCGGTGCGCGCGCTCCGCATCGGTCCGGCGCAGCAGCGGCATGAGGGAGGAGGCGAGGCGTGGCGTCATGGCGCCGGTGTCTGCCCCATCCCCGGCATCTTGAGAAGTGCGCGCTCCGCCGCAACGCCTTGAGAAGTGCGCGCCCCGCCGCCAGGTGAGGCGGCATGTGGGACGAGCCTTACCTGGAAACCTGCTGCCGGTCGGCGTTGCGCCGCCTGCTGCTGTGCGGCGCCCCAGGGCGTCCGGGCGGCTTGAAGGACGGGCCGTGCCTGGAGCGCCTATCCGGCATGGGCCTCGCCGCCGAACGTGACGGCCGCTTCCATGCGACCGAAGCCGGCCGCGCCCGGCACGACGCGGAAATCCTGAAACGGGCATAGTCCTGGCTCGCGGAGCCGCCATCGGAAACCCGAAACAGGCAAGCGCGGCGGGTTGTCGTATTTTTCAGAGGCTTGAAGTTTTCTGACACGCCACAACCATGACGTGTACAGAACCTGAGGTCTTTGGTCATATTCGAACAAACCTTCGGGCCGAACAGCAGGTTTTGTTGCGCAAGCCGCTATGCGGCTGGACAAAACGACAAAAGGTCATGCGCAGGGCTTCACGAAAAATGAGAGCAACAATTCGGAGCTGCGTGACGATGAACGAACTACAGGTACCCGTCATCGGAGGGGCGACGTCAGTGACCTTGACCTCCGCGGCAACGTTGGACTCACTCGGGGTCAGCGTCAGCCCGCTCGGGTCGGCCACTGTCAGCACGACCGACGCCGATCCCGTGGCCAGCTTCACGATCACAGGCGGCACTCTGGACAATGCCGCCGGCGGGGCTGTGATCTTGCACCAGGGCAGCGGCCTCGAACTGTCGGACGCAGCCGGCGTGGTGGACATCGCGGATCTCCGCGTGGACACGGTCAACGGCGTCATCAACGCGAACGTTTCAGCCAATGGCATTTCCGCCGGCAACCTGGCTGTGTTCAGCCTTGGGGCCGACGCCGCAATTACGCTGACGGCGGCTGCGGCGGACGTGGTGGACCAAATCCTCGACACGACGGCCATCACGCCCGCAGTGCAGGTCGGGTTCGCCTCGGTGGCGCCTATTCCCTTCCTTTCCGGGACCACGGGCGGCTTGGCCATGGACGGACACGCCCCGTCCGCGGGATCGTCCGAATTCCTGCCCATCGTCGATGGCCAAACCACGATTGATCTCTCGTCGGCGGCCACGCTTGCCTCGTTGGGCGTGGCAGTCAGTCCGCTCGGCTCCGCGACGATCGACCTGAACGGCGATCAGGCGGTGGGCAGCTTTGGGATCACCGGCGGAACCTTGAACGCGGGAGGTGGAACCGCGGTCATCCTGCACCAGGGCAGCGGGCTCATGCTTTCCGACAGCGGCGGCAGCCTTGCCCTTACGAACTTCCTAGTTGACACGCAAAACGACCTCGTTGACGCGAACGTCGCCGTCAACGGCGTGTCGGCCGGAAATGCCGCGGTGTTCGACATCGGATCGGACGGTGGGCTTACCCTGACCATGTCCACGGCCGACA
The DNA here is from genome assembly GCA_964250815.1 of uncultured Acetobacteraceae bacterium. Classification (GTDB taxonomy): domain Bacteria; phylum Pseudomonadota; class Alphaproteobacteria; order Acetobacterales; family Acetobacteraceae; genus CAHJXG01. The sequence continues at coordinate 17,946 of CAXUIQ010000017.1, read as the reverse complement.
TTGCTTCGACAACACTTGGAACCCAGGTGGTCACGTCCAGCACCGTCATCGGCTTCGCCATGCCGGCCCCTGTCATCCTGTCGCCCTGTTATGCCAACATTGCCGCAGCGGCGCCGGCAGATTCGTTTGCGGTACCCGCCATGGTCCCCCGCAACGCCTGACTCCAGATGATCTGATGCAGGGGGCGGGCCAAGCTCAGCCCGTCCCTGGATCGCAAGCATGGCCTCTAGTTGGGCGGTGGTGGCCACCTAAGCAGGCTTGCGTGGCTTGTGCCGCACAAGCCTGCTTAGGCTCTTTGTTGAGGCACATCCATATCACCAGCTACTGTCGGAGAATGGCACGCTCCGCCGAATGATGCTTAGCCCCGCCGGTGACGATCCCGCGGGAGCGCGGCAGCCAGTCCAGGCAGTCCAGCGCCTCGCGCCACAGCCGGGCGTCGCAACACTCGCGCGCCCGAGCCGGGCCGGGCGCCGTGCCGCGCCAGCCCCGCAGACGCAGGACGCAGACGTGCAGCAACTCGACCCGGCGCTGGCGGTAAAGCACGTCGAGACGCTTCAAGACTCCGGCCGGCACGGGCCAGGACCGAAACCGGGGCCGGCGGTTTGCCGCGCCCGAAGGCTGGCTGCGGTCCAGAACCACGCGGCCTCGGCGGACGGAAACGGCGGCGTCCGGTGCGGGGCGAGCAGCCGGGCATCGGCATGGCGGGCGCGGGAAGCAAGCTCGGTCGGCATGGCGCACTCCATCGAACGGCGGAAAAGAACGCAACAAGAACATTCTCCGCTGTCCGCGGCAAGTGTCGCGAGGCGCAAATTCCTAGTTGATTCGGCGTCAATTCCTAGCCACGATGCCGCCCATGAAACACGAGGACATCTGGCGCGCGCTGGACACCTTGGCGGCCGAGTATGGATTGTCGGCGTCCGGCCTGGCCAAGAAGGCGGGGCTGGACGCGACCACGTTCAACCCGAGCAAGCGCCGCATGCCGGATGGGCGCCCCCGCTGGCCCAGCACGGAAAGCCTGGCCAAGGTGCTGGACGCCACGGGCGCCAGCCTGGAGCTGTTCACCTCGCTGGTGACGGGATCGGCGACGGTCACGACGGCCCGCCCGCCGCGGCGCATCCCGCTGCTCGGCCTGGCGCAAGCCGGGGGCAACGGCTTCTTCGACGACGCCGGGTTTCCGGTGGGCGGCAGTTGGGACGAAGTCAGCCTGCCAGAGGTCGGCGATCCCCATGCCTATGCGCTGGAGATCTCCGGCGACTCGATGGAACCCGTGTTCCGCGACGGCGACATGGTGGTGATTTCCCCGGCGGCGCCGATCCGCCGAGGGGACCGCGTCGTGTTGCGCACCCAGGCCGGCGAGGTGATGGCCAAACAGCTCGCCCGGCGGTCGGCGAAGCGCATCGAGCTGAAAAGCCTCAATCCCGAGCACCGCGACCGCAGCTTCGACCTCATGGAGGTCGCCTGGATGCACCGGGTCATCTGGGCCAGCCAGTAGCGATAAATTGCGCTTGGCCGCGAGGCCGTAGCCTGAGAGCATGGCCCGCCAACCGGAGGGTGCCCATGCGTTCGTTGGTCCTGATGCTGCTGTTGGCCGGAGCCGGGCTTGGCGCCGCACGGGCGGCCGAGCCGGTCGATATGACGCTGGTCCTGGTGTCCGACGTGTCGCGCAGCGTCGATGACATCGAGTTCCAGATGGAGAAGGCAGGCTACGCCGCGGCGTTCAACGACCCGCGCGTTCTTGCCGCCATTCGCGGCGGCGCGGTGGGCGCGATTGCTGTTGCCTACGTGGAGTTCGCCGGCTCCTACGAGGTGAACACCGTGCTGGACTGGCGCGTGGTGCACGACGCCGCTTCCGCCCGGCAGTTCACCGAGGCGCTGGACAGCGCGCCGCGCTCGTTCTGGGGGCGCACCAGCATCAGCGCCGGTATCGACCGTGCCATGCGGCTGCTGGAGGAAAGCGGGTTCGAGGCGCAGCGCCGGGTGATCGACGTGGCCGGGGACGGCACCAACAACTCGGGCCGTGAGGTCGCAGCGGCGCGCGACGACGCGGTGGCGGCAGGCGTCACGGTGAACGGGCTGGCGATCATCAACGAGCACCCGGTCAGCTACACCTATGCGCACGTGCAGCCGCCGGGCGGGCTGACGGAGTGGTACCGGCAGAATGTCATTGGAGGGACTGGCAGCTTCGTGGTGGAAGTGCGGGAGTTCCCGGCCTTTGGCGAGGCGATGACCCGCAAGCTGATCAACGAGATCGCGGCCCTTCCCGCAGGGCGCGCGCCGCTTTGAAATTCCAGCCCAGCCCCTTCCTCACAAAACCGTGATTTGTTGAACCGGAGCCTCACTCAACCGTCATCAAGTCTCACCTTCAGTACGGACGGGCCTGGATCATGCAGTCGAGCGAACTTGCCAAGCTGATGCCGGGGACCAAGCAAACCGACGAACTGACTGAGGTGATCCCGGTCATCCAAGAAACGCTTCGGGTCGAGAAGCGTGAGTTCGAGAGCGGCCGGGTGCTGGTCCACAAGACCGTGACCGAACGCGACGAAGTCGCCGAGGTCCTGCTGAAGCAGCAGGACCTGATCGTGGAACGGGTGCCCATCGGGCGCACAGTTTCGGAGGCGCCGCAAACCCGGCAAGACGGCGACACGCTTATCGTTCCCATTCTGGAGGAGGTCTTGGTCGTCGAGAAGCGGCTAGTCCTCAAGGAGGAGCTGCACATCCGCAAGCATTCCAGCGAACGGACGGAGCAGCACAAGGTGCGCCTGCGCGCCGAGCATGTCGAAATCGAGCAAACGGGCCGGAAACCGTCCGAACAAGCAGCAACACTCAGCAAGGAGATGCCAAAATGAGCGGTTCCTATACGAATCAGCCTGGCTCGGCCAGCTTGAACCAAGGCGCGGCGCACGAGACCGGCCTTTACGATCCGTCCCGCCACGACAACCAGATTGTTGCGCTCTATGACACCCGTGCCCATGCCGACGCAGCGCGAGAGAAGCTTCTGGCAGCCGGAGTTGACAGCAGCACCGTGCAGGTAATGGACAAAGGTGCTGACCAGATGGCTGGCGGCGTCGATTACGAGGCGGGCAACCAGGGCCTTTGGGGCTCGATCAAAAGCCTGTTCATGCCTGACGAGGATGCCCACGCCTATAATCACGCGGTGAGTGCCGGCCATGCCATGGTCGTGGTGACGCCGAATGCGAAGTCGAACCGCAGTCACATCATCGAGGTGCTGGAAACCACCAATCCCCTCGACTTCGATGCGAAGCTCGAAGAGTGGCGCCAGTCAGGCTATAATTACGGCTCCGGCGGCACGACCATGGCCAGCACGGCCGCGACCGGCGGTGCAGCGGTTATGGGGACGGCGACGGCCGGTGCCACGACGTCCGTCACTCCTGCAACCAGTGCGCCCAAGGCTACCACCACGGCACATGCTGGCGATTCTGACACGATCAAAGTGATGGAAGAGCGGCTGCGGGTCGGCAAGCGCGAGGTGGCCGGTGGTGCTGTGCGCGTTCGCAGCTACGTCGTCGAACGCCCTGTGGAGGAGCAGGTGCGCTTGCACGAGGAGCGGGTCACGGTTGAGCGCCACGCGGTGGACCGTCCCGTTACCGGCGCCGATGCCGCTGCGTTCCAGGAGCGCACCATCGAGGCACGCGCGGTGAGCGAGGAGGCGGTGGTCGGCAAGGAGGCCCGGGTCGTCGAGGAAATCGGCATCCGCAAGGAGGCAACCGAGCGGACCGAGACCGTCCACGACACCGTGCGCAGCACCAAGGTGGATGTGGAGGACGGCACCAAGGCCGTGCCGGGTGCAGCCACTACCAGCACCACAACGACCACGAACACCACATCCGGCAGCATGGGCACCGGTGGTTCGACGTCCACCTCCACGCCAGGCGCCACCACGAGCGGCATGAACACTCCGCGCAAGTAGCTGAGACGCCATCAGTTGAAACGGGGGAGGCTTCGGCCTCCCCTTTTTTGTGGGCACCGCGCATGCGTTGGGCAACATTGGCGCTGGCAGCGGGACTGCTCGGCTGCGGCGAGGCCTCGCCGGTCGGGGGCTTTCGCGCCACGGCGCCGGCCATCGACCCGATCCACTTCTTCACTGGCCACGTCGTCTCCTGGGGCGTCCTGGAAAACCGCTCCGGCGGGCCAACCAGCGTCGTGCAGACAGACTGCGTGGGAGAAGCGGACGAGGAGGTGCTGCGCATGACGCAGCGGCTGACCGTCGGCCAGGATGCCCCGGTGACGCGCACTTGGCAGATGCGCCGGGCTGGGCCAGGCCGATACGAAGCAACGGCCAACGACATGGTGGGCGTGGCAGCCGGCGAGGCAGCAGGCCGGGCGTTCCATTGGACCTGGGTCTTGGCCACATCGCCGGGCAATCCGCTGAGGAACGTCACGATGGAGCAGTGGTGGTACCTGCTCGACGACGGTTCGATGCTGAACCGCACGACGATCCGCAAGTTTGGCGCGATCCTGGCCGAGGTGTCGGAACACTTCAGGCGCGTTCCATGACCACGCCAACGCGCGGGCTGTCATTCATGCGCGAGCATGCGAACCGGACGACCGCGGCTGCATTGAACTTCCGCATCAGAATGAGGATCTGTAGAATGCTGACATCGACGATGCGCTCGTTGGGTGAAGCGTTGCGGCCGGTTCGGCCCGGGGTCGCCATGCTGTCCAGCAGCAAGTTCTCGGGCTTCCTAGGCTTCGCCATCACGGTCAGCAGTCCGGCATTCGCCGATGGCCAGCCGATCCCCGTGCGGTTCACCCAGGATGGCGAGAACCTCAGCCCGCCGTTGCGTTGGGAGGGGCTGCCCGCGCCGACCCAGTCGGTGGTGCTGCTGGTGGAGGACGCCGACATCCCGCTGCTCCGGCCGTTGGTCCACCTGATCGTGCATTCCATTCCGCCGGACAGGACCGAGTTCGCCGAGGGCGAGATCCCGTTGCGGGTCACCGGAACCGGGCCGGGAGGCTGGGCATGTGGGCGCAATGCGTTGGGTCGTCCGGGTTGGATGGCACCCTCGCCGCCGCCGGGCCATGGACCGCACCGCTACGCCTTCCAAATCTTCGCTTTGGATGCACGCCCGCATTTCAACTACCCGCCAGGACGCGCGATGCTGCTGCGGACGATACGCCCGCACCTGCTTGCGCAAGGCCGGCTGATTGGAACCTACGAACGCCGTTAGGTCACTGCCCCTGGTGGTCGCCTCGCATTTAGACTCCCTGCTTGACAGGCTTGAATGCGATGCCGGAGGTTCTGACAACCCGAACGCGAAGTCTGTTGCAGAAACCAGGCGCAGATCCACTGCATTGCACCGTTTCTCGCGCCTAAGCGCCTGGCGGGCAGCCTAGACGTCCCGGCGTCCCAGCCATCCAATTCCTGTTCACCCCCAACAAGCCGCAAGCGGCAAGCCGATCAACGTCAACGCTGCTGTGCCTGGCTGGCGATCTCGTTGACCGTTTGCGCCCGGGCATGCGGGTGCCCCAGCAAGAAACCAATCAAGAGCGCCGCCAGCGCGATGATCACGTGGCTGATCCGAAGCCGCATCAGTATCCTCCCATGGGCCGGGCTGCGCCGGCTCAATGCTTTCAGGCCCTCGGTTGGTAAGCGCGGGCGGGCCGGACTTCAAGCCGCTGGCTGGCCAGGGTGGGAGGTCAGCGCAACGCATAGTGCATGACCGAGCCAGTCGAAAGCTTACGCATCAGCAGCGTGCCCCAGGGCATTGGTTGACGCGCAGCCCAGGTATTGCTGAGATGGAAGCTGCGGGTCAGACGGGCGCCATCAAGCCTGCGACGAAGGCAGCCAGCCTGGGCTGGCGACCGATCGCGCAGCGGGCGGCACGCAGGATGCCCCGGACATCCGCCACTGCCGCATCCAGGTCGCGGTTGACCAGGACGTGGTCGAACTCCGCCCAATGCGCGATCTCGCTGCGGGCGGCGGCCATGCGGCGTGCAATCTCCTCGGGCGGGTCGCCGCCCCGGCCGCGCAGGCGCGCTTCCAGGGCGGCGTAGGATGGCGGCAGGATGAAGGCGCCCACGACATCGCCGGGCAGCGCCTCGCGCAGTTGTCGGAAGCCCTGCCAGTCGATGTCGAACACCACATCCCGCCCGGCGGCCAGCGCCCGTTCCACCGGCGCCCGCGGCGTGCCATAGCTGCGGCCGAACACGGTGGCCCATTCCAGCATGGCGCCTTCGGCCACCATGGCGTCGAAGCCCGCTTGGGTGCGGAAGTGGTAATGGATGCCGTCCTGCTCGCCAGGACGTGGAAAGCGGGTGGTGACGCTGATGGACAGAGACGCTTCCGGCTCGGTCGCCAACAGCGCACGGGTGATGGTGCTCTTGCCGGCGCCCGACGGCGCCGCGACCACCAGGCAAACCCCGCGCCGGCGCCAGGCCTCCGCCGGCCCGCTACTCAACGTTCTGCACCTGCTCGCGCATTTGCTCGACCACCGCCTTGAGCCGCAGCCCGGTCGCGGTCAAGGCGGCCGAGGCGGACTTGCTGCACAGCGTGTTCACCTCCCGAACGAACTCCTGCACCAGGAAGTCGAACTTGCGGCCGATTCCCGCCGCCTCCCGCAGCAGGCTGCGGGCGGCCTCGATATGGCTTGCGAGGCGGTCCAGCTCCTCCCGCACGTCGGACCGGCTGGCCAGCAAAGCCACTTCCTGGGCGATCCGGTCCTCCGGCAATCCGGGCTGGTCGCGCAGCAGGGCGGCAAGGGTGTCCATCATGCGGGCGCGCTGCAACGCGGGCTGCTCGGCGGCTTCCCGCCCGGCCGTTGCAAGCAGGGCCACGATTTCGTCCAACTGCAAGCTCAGGAGAGCCAAAAGCCGCGCGCCCTCGGCCTGGCGGGATGCCGCCAGCGCCGCGAGGGCCGCAGCATATCCGTCGCGGACGCCGGACAGGTGCGCTGCGGTGAAGCTGTCATCGGCCGGGATTGCGGGCCGCAGCGATGGCCGGGGCCGCCTCGACCCCGTCCGCCGCCGCGGCCTGCGCCTGTTCGCCCG
>CAXUIQ010000017.1:0-10928 GCA_964250815.1 uncultured Acetobacteraceae bacterium | reverse complement strand
CGCCCGCGGGGCGGGCGCGCCGGGGATGCGCGCGGCGAGATCGAGGGCAAGGCGCAGCAGCTCGTCGAGCATGGCCGGGTCAGCCGCCAGGCGGACGCGGTCAGGGCACTTCGCCGTCAAGCTCGCGGCGACGTTCCCCCGGCGGAGCACCCGCCCGGCCTCCTCCCGCAAAGCAGGTTCCAGGGCGTCGAGGCCCGGCGGCAAGCGCAGCTTCAGGTCGAGGCCGCGGCCGTTCACGCTGCGAAGCTCCCACGCCCATGCCAGCCCGCCCACCGTGCCGTCCGTCCGGGCAAAGCCCGTCATGGAAGCCAAGGCAGGGGATGCCAAAGCGGGGGACGCCAAGGCGGGAGGCGCCGAATCGGGTTGCGGCTCGCTCATGCGAAGACGCTTAACGCTCCGCGGGCACCGGCACCATAGCCTGTCGCGCCCGCTCGACCCCGCGCCAGCGCGCCACGTTGCGCTGGTGCTCCTCCAGCGTCTTCGCGAACACATGCCCGCCGGACCCGTCGGCCACGAAGAACAAGTCGTCCGTTTCCGCCGGCTGCGTCACGGCGCGCAGCGAGCCGACGCCGGGCATGCTGATCGGCCCGGGGGGCAGGCCGTTGATCTTGTAGGTGTTGTAGGGATCGGGCCGCTCCAGCTCCGCCCGCGTCAGACCGTGTTCCAGCACGCCGGTGCCGCCGCTCGCGCCGTACACCACGGTGGGATCGGATTGCAGCTTCATGCGCCGCCGCAGCCGGTTCAGGAACACCGCCGCGATCCGGGGGCGCTCCTCGGGCTTGGCGGTTTCCCGCTCGACGATGCTGGCCAGGATCAGGGCGTCGCGCGGCGTCTCCAGCGGCACGGCGGCGTTGCGGACGGCCCAGTTGCGTTCGAGCGCCCGGTCCATGGCGGCCCGGCCCCGCTCGACCAGCGCGGCGCGCGGGGTGCCGCGCTCATAGGCATAGGTTTCCGGCAGGAGGCGCCCTTCCTCGGGCACAGCCGGGTCCCCTTCCAGCGCCGGGGCATTTTCGATGAGCAGCGCAACCTGCGTCGCCGTCAGGCCCTCGGGGATGGTCAGGCGGTGCTGCACCGGGCGGGCGGTGCGCAGCACGGCGAGGACCTGGCGCAGGCTCGCCGCGGCCGGGAACTCCAGCTCGCCGGCATGGACGGCACCCTGGCCCCGCGTCGCCATCGCAGCGGCGCGCAGGGCGAACGCGCTGCGGACGACGCCTTCCTGCGCCAACGCGTCCGACACTTGGTCAAGGCCCCCGCGGGGCACCAGCACGACGTTGCTGGCCACCAACGGACCCGGCGCGTCGTAGGCCCAAAGGCCATAGGCCGCGGCCCCGCCCCCCAGCAGCATCAGCAACCCGGCGACGAGCAGGACCGAGCGCATGCCGCCCCGCCCGCGTCAGGCTGCCCGCTTGAACAGGATGCTGGCATTGGTGCCGCCGAAGCCGAAGCTGTTGGACAAGGCCACGTCCACCCGGCGCTCCTGCGCCGCCAATGGGACCCGGTCGATGACGCTGGCCCGGCTCGGCTCCTCAAGGTTGAGGGTCGGTGGCACGACGCCGTCGCGGATCGCCAGGAGCGAGAAGATCGACTCGATCGCCCCGGCCGCGCCCAGCAGGTGCCCAGTGGCGGACTTGGTGGACGACATCGCCAGGCCTTTCGCCGCGTCGCCGAAGAACCGCTCCACCGCTTCCAGTTCCAGGTCGTCGCCGAGCGGGGTGCTGGTGCCGTGCGCGTTGATGTACTGCACGTCGCTCGGGTCGGTGCCCCCGTTGCGGAACGCGGCCTGCATGGCACGGAAGGCGCCCTCGTGCCCTTCCGCCGGGGCGGTGATGTGGTGGGCGTCGCCGGACATGCCGTAGCCGCCGACCTCTCCATAGATCTTGGCGCCGCGGGCACGGGCGTGCTCCAGCTCCTCCAACACCACGACCCCGGCGCCTTCACCCATGACGAAGCCGTCGCGGTTGCGGTCCCAAGGGCGGGATGCCGCGGCGGGCCGGTCGTTGAAGTTGGTGGACAGCGCGCGGCTGGCGCAGAACCCGGCCATGCCAAGCTCGTTCACCGCGCCTTCCGCTCCCCCGGCCACCATCACGTCGGCATCGCCCAAGCCGATCAGCCGGGCGGCGTCGCCGATCGCGTGCACTCCGGTCGCGCAGGCGGTGACGACGGAATGGTTGGGGCCTTTGAAGCCGTATTTGATGGATACGTGACCGGACGCCAGGTTGATCAGGGCCGACGGGATGAAGAACGGCGACAGCCGGCGCGACTTTCCCTGCGCCACCAGGACCGACGCCTCGTAGATCGTGCCCAAGCCCCCAATGCCGGACCCGATCATCACGCCGGTCATGCAGCGCGCGTCCTCGTCCGGCGGGACCCAGCCGCTGTCCTCCACCGCCTCGCTCGCGGCAACAAGGGCAAGATGGATGAAGCGGTCCATCTTCTTCTGGTCCTTGATGGGAATCCACTCGCCGATGTCGAGCTTGCCCTCGGCGCGCGTGCCGGCCGGAACCTGGCCGGCGATCTTGGCCGTCAACTCGGACGTGTCGAACGACTGGATAGCCTTGATGCCGCTCTCGCCGGCCACCAGGCGCTTCCACACATGCTCGACGCCCAGGCCCAGCGGGCATGCGATGCCCATGCCCGTCACGACCACCCGGCGCATCGCCACCCCCATCTGCGTCGCCAGCTCAGGCCGCTTTTTGCTTCTCGATGAAGTCGATCGCGTCTTTCACGGTACTGATCTTCTCGGCGGCGTCTTCCGGGATCTCGACGCTGAACGCTTCCTCGAAGGCCATCACCAGCTCAACCGTGTCGAGGCTGTCCGCGCCCAAGTCGTCGATGAATGACGCCTCTGGCGTCACCTTGCCTTCCTCGACGCCCAGGTGCTCAACCACGATCTTCTTAACCTTGTCGGCGATCTCGCTCATCTTGTCCTCGGTTCCTGTCGTCTGTCGGTCGTTGTCGGTTGCTTTGGGCAAAAGCAGGACGGCTCCCGTAAGATCGCCCGCACGAAGCCTGGCGCCGATTAGCATGGTTTCCGACCAGCCGCCAAGGCAACGCGGCACGGCCAAGCCGTCCGCCTGCCCATCAGAGCATCGCCATCCCGCCGTTCACGTGCAGCGTGGCGCCCGTCACCCACGCGGCCTCATCGGACGCCAGGTACAGCACCGCAGCCGCGACATCCGACGGCTGCCCCATCCGGCCCAGCGGAATGGAGCCTGTGAGCTTCGCCCGCTGCTCCGCCGACAGCGCGTCGGTCATCGGCGTCTCGATGAAGCCCGGCGCCACCAGGTTCACCGTGATGCCGCGGCTTCCGACCTCTTGCGCCAGCGCCTTGGTCATGCCCGCCAGCCCGGCCTTGGCGGCGGCGTAGTTGGCCTGGCCCGGGTTGCCCGTGTTGCCCACGATGCTGCCGATGCCGATGATCCGGCCGCCACGCCGGCGCACCATGCCGCGCAGCGCCGCACGCGCCAGGCGGAACGGCGCGCTCAAGTCCACGTCCAGCACCGTCTGCCAGTCCGCGTCCTTCATGCGCAGCGCCAGCGTGTCCCGGGTCAGCCCGGCGTTGTTCACCAGGATGTCAACCGGGCCGCACGCCGTCTCCGCAGCGGCCACCAGCGCGTCGGCGGCAGCCGGGTCACGCAGGTCGGCCGGGCAGACATGGGCACCCTCCCCCAGCTCCGCCGCCAGGGCGTCCAGCGCGTCCCGCCGCGTGCCGGACAGCGCGACCCGCGCGCCCTGTGCCAGCAGGGTGCGGGCGATGGCGGCGCCCAGGCCGCCCGATGCGCCCGTCACCAGTGCCGCCTTGCCGTCCAGGCGGAACATCCCGCTCACAGCAGCCTCAGCATGGCTTCGATCCCAGCGGGCGTGCCGGCCGAGGCGGCGGCGCTGTCCGGGCTGATCCGGCGCACCAGGCCGGACAGCACCTTGCCGGCCCCGAGCTCCAGGAAGCTGTCCACGCCCATCGCCGCGCAGGCCAGCATGCTTTCCCGCCAGCGCACGGTGCCCGTCACCTGGCGGACCAGCAAATCCCGTATTTCGTCGGGGTCCGTCGCGCGCTCGGCCGTGACGTTCGCCACCAAGGGCACGGCGGGCGGGCGCAGGTCGGCACGGCCCAGCGCGTCCCGCATCACGTCGGCGGCTGGCGCCATCAAGGCGCAGTGGAACGGCGCCGAGACCGGCAGCAGCATCGCCCGGCGCACCCCGCGCGTGCGGGCCAGCTCGACCGCGCGCTCCACCGCGGCGCGGTGGCCCGAGATCACCACCTGGCCGCCGCCGTTGTCGTTCGCCGCCTCGACCACCTGGCGCTCCTCGGTCCCGTCGTCCCGCACCAGCACGGCCGCATCGGCGCAGATCGCTTCTGCCGGCTCAAGCTCCGTGCCGAGCAGGGCTGCCATCGCCCCTTCCCCCGCCGGCACCGCGTCCTGCATGGCCACGCCCCGGCGCCGCAGCAGCAGCGCCGCGTCGCTCAGCGCCAGGCTGCCCGCCGCGGCCAGTGCGCTGTACTCGCCCAGGCTGTGGCCCGCCACCAGCACGGCCTTGTCCGCCAGCCGGAACCCGCCCTCGTGCTCCATCACGCGCAGCACGGCAAGCGACATGGCGAGCAGCGCGGGCTGGGTGTTCTCCGTCAGCGTCAGGGTTTCCACCGGGCCTTCGAACATCAGCTTGGAAAGTTTCTGCTTCAGCGCTTCGTCCACCTCGCCGAACACCTCGCGGGCAGGAGCGAAGGCTGCGGCCAGGTCGCGGCCCATGCCGACGGCTTGGCTGCCCTGGCCAGGGAAGATGAAGGCGTGAACCGGCATTCACTGTTTCCTCACGGGTGCGGCGGTTTTTGTCCTCGCGCGGGGCCGTGTCAATCGCTGCCCAGTTTGGTTGTCTTGGACCGCCTGATCCTTGCCCCGGGCAGGCCGAATCCTGTAACATTTACGTAATATTCATCTTGAGGTGCCCGATGTGCCGCTTCCTCGCGTTCCAGGGCGAGCCGATCCTGCTGGAAACCCTGGTGGCAGCGCCGTGCCACAGCCTGATCCACCAGTCGCTGCATGCGGCGGAGGCGAAGACGGAAACCAACGGGGACGGTTTCGGCGTCGGCTGGTACGGGGAGCGGGAAATGCCCGGCCTGTATCGGGAGGTGCGGCCGGCCTGGTCGGACGAGAACCTGCTCAGCATTGCGGGCCAGGTGCGCAGCCACCTGTTCTTTGCCCATGTCCGGGCCGCGACGGGCACCGCGACCAGCCGGGCCAACTGCCACCCGTTCTCCCAGGGTCGCCACCTGTTCATGCACAACGGCCAGGTTGGCGGCTGGGCCAAGGTGCGCCGCCGGGTGGAGGCGATGATCCCGGACGCGCTCTACCCCGCTCGTGCCGGCACGACGGACAGCGAGGCGATCTTCCTCGCGGCGTTCGCCCGCGGGCTGGAGCGCGATCCCATCGGCGCCTTGGCCGCGACGCTGCGCGACGTGAAGGCGCACATGCGGGAGGCTGCCATCGAGGAGCCGCTGCGCTTCACCGCGACGCTGACCGACGGGCACACGCTATGGGCGTTCCGCTGGGCCTGCGACGCGCAGCCGCCGACGCTGTATTATCGGGACGGCGCCGCCGGGCTGCTGCTGGTGTCGGAGCCGATCGACGAGGACCGGAGCCGCTGGCGCGAGGTGCCGCGCGGCGGCGTCCTGATCGCCGTGCCGGGCCAGGCGCTGCGCCTGGAACGGATGGACACGGGGATGGCGCTGGCCGCCTGATCCCACCCGGCCCGGTCCAGCCAGGCGAGGCCGGCCAGCGCCAGGAGGCCGCCATGCACCAGCAAGGCTCCGGCCCCGATATGGCCGAGTTGCCAGATCAGCCCGGCGCCCGCCGCCATGCTGGCCGTTCCGGCGACGTAGCCCAAGCCGAGGGCCGGGCGCACCGGCGAGCCGAACCGCCATCCCGCCAGGGCCGCGGCGCCGAGCGCCATGGCCGCCTTCACGACGGCCATGAAGCGCAGCAGCATCGCAAGCTCCGGGTCGTGCGGGCCGGCTTGGGTTGTCAGCGCCAGCGCCCCGGCACCGAGCACGGCCACGGCAAGGGCCGGGCGCCAGTAGGGCCGGGCGGCTGAGCGGCTGGTCGGGAGCGAGAAATCGGACATCCTACCATTGAACACTCCCTTCGCTCCGCGCGCAATCAGCATTGGCTCAGTTCAAGCGTCAGCAACGGGCCGGCAGCGATCCTACGGTGAAGCTTCCAATTCGGTCTGCGCCGATTGGTCATAGTCGGCGATTTGGTCGCAAAATATGTGTTTGGCGATGCGCAGTCCAGTTGGCTGGTCCAGGCTTCCGGCTGCCACCGAAACATGCCGACTATGCGATGGCTCCCAAAACATCTGGGAGCCACATTTGACACAGAAGCCGCGGCGTGCTGTGGGAGCTCTTTGCAAGGGTGCGGCTGAGATTGGACCAAATTGCTGCGCCGCTTGGGTTCAGCGAAGCGGCCCGTTGCCTTGCGGAACTCGGTCATCCCCATCGGCTGCAGATTTTCGAGCATCTTGTGAAAGCAGGGGACGGAGGCTGCCGGGTCGGGGACATTCAGGCGCATCTCGGCATACCGAAGTCCACCCTATCGCATCACTTGGGTCAGCTCACAGCGATTGGGCTGCTCACGCAGGCGAGGGAGGGTCGGGTCTTGCGGTGTCGGATCGACCATGGCCGCATGCGCCTTGTCCAGCAGTTCCTCAATGCCTGCTGTGACGGTTTGGTAACGCCAAGAGAATGAGTGCGTCTTCAACCAAGCTGGGGGTCAACCAGCCAGGAGAGCCAAGCAATCTCAACACCCTTGCTTCAATTCAATGCCGAAGTTTGATTTGGCCTGCCCTCCACAAGAGCCGCGGCCTGGGCTATCGGGGAGGTGCCGACGTTGCTGAACGGTAAGGCCATGGCAAACCATGCCTCGCAGGAGGGTGCAGGTTCGACCCCTGTCGTCGGCGATCCGCTCTCGGCACCGGCGGCCTTCGGCTGTTCCGAGAACGGCCATACGGTCGATGTCCGCAGCGACCGCCCCCGCTTGCAATCCCCGCCCATTGGCGTATATCCCGCCGCTTCCCTGCCGGGGCGGCGGCATCCGCTCCGGCTGTGCCCATCTCGGGCCGACAGCAGCCATAGGGGTCGCCATGCCGCTCTATGAATGCGTGGTGATCGCACGCAACGACGTTACACAACAACAAGTTGAAGCAGTCGCCGACACCATCGCTACGGACCTTGAGACCGACGGCGGCTCGGTGAAGAAGCGCGAGTACTGGGGCCTGCGCAGCCTGGCCTACCGGGTCAAGAAGAACCGCAAGGGCCACTATATGCTGCTCGGGCTGGAAGCGAAGCCCACCTTCGTCACCGAGATGGAGCGCCTGCTGCGCTTGAACGAGGACGTGCTGCGCTTCATGACGATCCGAGTGGACGAGATCACGGAAGAGCCGAGCGCCATCCTGTCGCGCAAGTCGGACGACCGGGAGCGCGGCTTCCGCGGGCCGAAGCCGGCCGGACGCTTCGAAAGCGGTCGCAAGCGCGGCTTCGACGACCGCGAGGAATACCGCGCCCGGTCCGAAACCGATGGGTTCCGCCCCCCCGAAGCGGGCGAGGAGTAACTGTAGATGTCTGACCGCATGGACCGTTCCGACCGCAACGGAGCCGACGGCGACGACCGCCGTGGCGGCGGTGCTGCCGCCGGGGGTCGCCGCCCGTTCTATCGCCGCCGCAAAAGCTGCCCGTTCAGCGGCCCGAACGCGCCGAAGATCGACTACAAGGACGTGCGCCTCCTGTCCCGCTTCTTGAGCGAGCGCGGCAAGATCGTGCCGAGCCGCATCACTGCAGTGTCCGGCAAGAAGCAGCGCGAGTTGGCCAACGCCATCAAGCGCGCCCGCTTCCTGGCGCTGCTGCCCTACGTCGTGGCTTGAGGGGCGGAGATCATGGCAGCCGTTGAATTGATCCTGCTGCAGCGCGTCGAGAAGCTGGGGCAGATGGGCGAGGTGGTGAAGGTCAAGCCGGGCTATGCCCGCAACTTCCTGCTGCCGCAGAAGAAGGCGCTCCGGGCCAACAAGGCCAACCTTGCGACCTTCGAGGGCCAGCGTGCCCAGCTTGAGGCGCAGAACCTGAAGCGCCGTGAGGAGGCCGAGCGGCTGTCGGAGCGGATGGCCGGACTGTCGGTGGTCGTCATCCGTCAGGCAGGGGAAAGCGGCTCGCTATACGGGTCGGTGTCGGCGCGCGACATCTCCGACGCTTGCACGGCGGCCGGGCTGACGGTCAACCGGAACCAAGTCGTGCTCGACCAGCCGATCAAGACGCTGGGCCTCACCACAGTGCGGTTGGTGCTGCACCCGGAAGTCAGCCTGCCGATCACGGTCAACATCGCCCGCAGCACCGAGGAAGCCGAAAAGCAGGCCCGCGGCGAGCAGGTGGGCCTCGCCGGCGAGGAAGAGGTGGAGCCTGAGGAGCTGCTGGAATACGGCGCTGCCCTGGCTGAAGCCGGCGGCGACCGCGACCGCGACCGCCAGTGATCTTACGCTTGTAAGGCGAGCCCGACGCAACCTTGACGCCGCCGGCCCTTCCGCATCGGAAGCGGTCGGCGCCGTTATTTCTGGCAAGCCGTTCCGGAGCAGGCAACCGCGGATGATCCTGCGCACCGTCTTGGATAGGCTTATCCGGCGCTTCCTGGTCATCGGCAATCTCTCCGTCCGCTATCCCGACGGGCAAACCTCGTTCCACGAGGGTCCGCAGCCGGGTCCCGGCGTCGCCTTCCACGTTTCCGACTGGCGGGCGGTCCGCCGCATGACCACGAACCCGGCGCTGGCCTTCGGCGAGGGCTACATGGATGGCGCGATCACCCCCGTGGGGTGCAGCATCTACGACGCGCTCGACCTTTTGCTGGCCAACGTCGCTGCAGGCGGGCGGCAGCCGGTGATGGCAGCGCATGCCCTGCTGGAGCTTGCCGTGAAGCGTTGGGCGCAATTCAACCCGGTCCGCCGGGCCGCGCGCAACGCGGCGCACCACTACGACCTGAACGGCCGGCTGTACGCGCTGCTGCTGGACGAGGACCGCCAATACTCCTGCGCCTACTTCCGCACCGGGCAGGAAACGCTGGAGGAGGCGCAGGCGGCGAAGAAGCGGCACATCGCCGCGAAGCTCTGCCTCCGCCCGGACCTGCACGTGCTGGACATCGGCTGCGGCTGGGGCGGCCTGGCGCTGACGCTCGCGCGGGAGCACGGGGTCCGCGTCACCGGCATCACGCTGTCAGGGGAACAGCTCGCCACGGCCCGCGCCCGGGCGCACGAGGCGGGCCTCGCCGGCCGGGCCCGGTTCGAGCTGCTGGACTACCGCGCGCTGCGCGGCACCTATGACCGCATCGTCTCCGTCGGCATGTTCGAGCACGTGGGCGTCAGCCACTACCGCCGCTTCTTCCAGGCCTTGCGGCGCAGCCTGGCGCCGGGCGGGGTGGCGCTGGTGCACTCCATCGGGCGCAGCCACGGCCCGGCCACCACCAACCCCTGGCTCGCCAAGTACATCTTTCCCGGCGGCTACTCCCCGGCGCTCAGCGAGGTGTTGCCGGCCGTCGAGCGGTCCGGCCTGATCGCGACCGACATCGAGGTGCTGCGCCTCCACTACGCGGAAACGCTGCGGCACTGGCGGCGGCGCTTGCTGGACAGGCACGACGCCGTCGCCGGGCTGTACGACGAGCGGTTCTGCCGCATGTTGGAGTTCTACCTGTCCGGCGCCGAACTCGCCTTCCGGCGCAAGGGGCACATGGTCTGGCAGATGCAGTTGGCCCGGCAGGCGGACGCGGTTCCCTCCACCCGGGACTACGTCGCCGAAGCGGAGAACGAGGTGGCGCGCGTACCACAACCGGTATGACCTCCGACGCCGGCCGGGACTTGTCCCCCTGATCCACAGTTGTCCACAGGGCCGCCACCCTGCCCGGACGTTTCTGGATCGGCTAGGATGCAAGCCAATGAACAGCATCGACCCGCCGCTGCTTGGCCTTTCGCAACGCCTTCCCCCGTCCAACGAGCGGGCGGAGATGGCGCTGCTGGGCGCGTTGCTCGCCAACAACAAGGCGTATGAGCGGATCAGCGAATTCCTGGCGCCCGAGCATTTCTCCGATGCCGTGCACGGCCGCATCTACCAGGCCATCGTGCGGCGGGTGGAAGCCGGGCAGCTCGCCGACGCGGTGACGCTGAAGGCGGAGTTCGAGCACTCGGGCCTGCTGGACGAGGTGGGCGGCACCAAGTACTTCGCGCAGTTGCTCACGGCCATGGTCGGCATCATCAATGCCGGCGAGTATGGCCGCGCGGTGCACGATGCCTGGCTGCGGCGCCAGTTGATCGAGATCGGCGAGGTCGTCGTCAACAACGCCTTCGGCGCCGAGGCAGAGCTGGACGGGCGCCAGCAGATCGAGCTGGCCGAAAGCGCGCTGTTCCGCCTGGCCACCCAAGGCGGCAACGACGGCGGCTTCGTCACCTTCGAGCGCGCGCTGACCGACGCGATCCTGGGCGCGGAGCGGGCGTTCCGGCGGTCAGGCCATGTCAGCGGGCTGACGACGGGGCTGCGCGACCTCGACAAGAAGATCGGCGGGCTGCATACGTCCGACCTGATGATCCTGGCCGGGCGGCCCGGCATGGGCAAGTCGGC
Organism: uncultured Acetobacteraceae bacterium; assembly: GCA_964250815.1. Taxonomy (GTDB): domain Bacteria; phylum Pseudomonadota; class Alphaproteobacteria; order Acetobacterales; family Acetobacteraceae; genus CAHJXG01. Next base: position 289 of record CAXUIQ010000017.1, on the reverse strand, counting down.
ACTCGCCACCAAGATCGCTTTCGGCGCCGCGCATGCCCTGGTGCGGGAAGCGCGGGTGGAGGACCCGAACGGCCTGCCGAAGGGTTCGGTGGCCATATTCAGCCTGGAGATGAGCGCCGAGCAGTTGGCGACGCGCCTGCTGGCCGAGGAGGCGCGGGTCAGCGGCGACCGCATCCGCCGGGGCGAGATCGGCCAGAAGGATTTCGACCGCTTCGTGCAGGTCAGCCGCGAGATCGCCGGGCTGCCGCTGCACATCGACGACACCCCGGCCATCACGCTGTCCGCGCTG
>CAXUIQ010000016.1:12822-20773 GCA_964250815.1 uncultured Acetobacteraceae bacterium | reverse complement strand
GGTCGATGCAAGCCTTGGCGCGCGCCGGGTGCCGCTGGCCGAACTGCTGGGCGGCAGCGACATCGTGAGCCTGCATGCCCCGCTGACCCCCGCCACCCGCGGGATGATCAATGCCTCGGCGCTGTCCTTCATGCGGCCCGGGAGCTGGCTCGTCAACACGGCACGCGGCGGCCTGGTCGATGACGGGGCGCTCGTGGACGCGCTGCGGCGGGGCCACCTCGCCGGCGCCGGGCTTGACGTGTTCTCGCAAGAGCCGGTGCCGGCCGACCATCCACTGCTCTCGCTTGAGAACGTGGTGCTCACCCCACATGTCGGCGGGGCCACCCTGGACACCTGGTCGCGGCGGCTGGACGTGGCATGGGCCAACTTGGTGCGGGTGGAGGCAGGCTTGCCGCCGATTTCCCGGATCGCCTGAGGCGCCCCAAGGGCGTTGGTTCGCGGGCGCGGCTCGGCGGCTTGAGGGCCAGCGCCGGCGCCCGATGCAGCCTGGGACTGCGGCCCTAGCGCCGATACGGCCCGTACTCGCGCTCCCATTCCAGCCGGGCCTCCTCGCGCCGGCGCCGCTCCCATTCCTCGTGCTCGCGCCGCTCCTCCCACGCCTCGTGCCGCGCCTCGCGGCGGCGGCGCTCCTCCTCCCGGTGGCGCTCCCATTCCGCCCGGCGGGCGTTTTCGTCCCACCACGGTTGGGCGGCCGCCGCGGCGAACGGCAGCGGCGCGACGAGGATGGACAGCAACAAGCTGCGGCGGTTGACCATGAAGACCTCCTTACGTTGTTCCTATCAGCAACGATCCAGCATGGGCGTTGGTTGGTGCCCAAAGTGGGGTGTCTTCGTGGCAGGCATGTGGCGACGCTTTCCGGCCAGCAAGGGCCACGGCAACTCCCCGGCGCGGCGGGCCTGCCCCGGTGGTTATGGCTGCGTCACATCTAGTTATGGTGCGGTCGATTGACATGCCTGGCCGCGAAGGGGACCCTTCCATGGGTCGCGCAACCGGTTTCCAACCGAACAAAATATGCGGACCAGGGAGTTCACGGATGCCGCTGGTGCAAAGGTCGTGAAAAGCGGTTTGGCAGGCGCGGTCCTGGCCAGCTTCCTTGTTGTCGGAACAGCGCGGGCCGTCGAATGGCAGCATGGCGACCTGCAAATCAACCTCGAAGGGCAACTTTCCCAAAGCACCTTCTTCCGCACGTCCGGGATCGACCACAGCCTGATTGGGCCTGCCCGCGGCGGCACCGGTCCCGATGACGACCACGAGCTGGGCAACCTGAACTACAGGCCCGGCAGCCTGGTGGCGTCCCCCTTCAACGCCACGGCGGCGGTGGAGGCCACCTACCAGAACTACCGCGCCCTGTTCCGCGGCAACTTCCTCTACGATCCCGAGATCCTGTACGACAGGCGCCCATACCCGCTTTCATCCGACGCCAAGGCGCAGGACGGCCTCCGCGGGCGCTTGCTGGACGCCTACGTGGCAGGGACCTACACGCCGTTCGACCATAACCTGGAGATCAAGGTCGGCCGGCAGGTGATCTACTGGGGGGAGAGCCAGTTCAGCGCCTTCGGCATCAACCAACTGAACACGCTGGACCTGTTCCGCCTGCGCGAGCCCGGCGCCACCTTGAAGGATGCGCTCCTTCCGACCGGCGTGGTGGCGGCGACATTCCAGGCCAACCGGTACGTCACGGTCCAGGGCTTCTACGAGTTCGAGCGCGTGGTCCAGGAGTTGGACCCGGTCGGGACCTTTTTCAGCAACGCCGATTTCGTGGGCGCTGGGGCCGGAACGGTCCAGTTCGGGCCGACGGCAACCGTGCGCTCGCCGGACAGCCAGGTTTCCCGTTCGCCGCAGGGCGGCATTGCCGCCTTCGCCAACCCGACCCCGAACATCGGCGTCGGCCTCTTCTTCGAGAACCTGCATGCCCGCACGCCGCAACTGGACTTCAGCGCCGCGACGTCAACCGTGTCCCGCGGACAAGACGCCTACCACTGGGTCTATCCGAGCAACATCCAGACCTATGGCGCGAGCTTCAACACCCGCGTCGGCAACGCGGCCGTGGCCGGGGAGGTCAGCTACCGCCCGAATGCGGTCGTCAACCTCGATGCGACCGCCGTGGGCCTCGCGCAAGCGAATGCCGACATCTGCGGCGGTTTTGGCCAGCCGCTGAACTGCACGTCGTTGCCGACGCCCTACGTCCGCCTTTTGCCGACGCCGTTCGTCTCCCAACCGAACGGAGTGATCAGCGGCACGGCCCGGGCCAAGCAGGTCAACGCGCTGTACAACATCGTCTATGCGCAGAACAGCAGCGACTTGCTGGTTCGGACTCTCCGCGCCGATGGCGGCCAGATCATCTTCGAGAATTCCTATACCTACACGGACCTCCCGAACAAAGCCGTATCCCCCGCCTTCAACCGCGCCAAGCTGCAGGCGGAGTTCTTCCTGCTGGCGACGCTCGACTACTACCGGGTCCTCAACTCGGATTGGACCGTCACGCCGAAGTTCTTCGCGGTCGCACGGGCATTCGGCAATTCCCAGCCGGACAACGCATTCTACGGCAACCGTGTCACCTTGCAGGGAGCGGTCGAGTTCCACCGCGACTCGCCCCAGCTCTCCTTCGAGCTCAGCTACACGCATGTGACCGACGTCAAGGCCGCGAACTACGGCGGCGACAAGGACTACGCGGCCATCCGCGCGAGATACACGTTCTGACGCTACGCCTGGAGCACCCCATGCCGAGACACCTGCTTTTCAGCGCCGCCCTGGCCGCCCTCGCCGCGATGGGGCCTGCGTGCGCCCAAACCGCGGCGGACCTGGGCACCAGCCGGTTCACGCCGGTCGGCGCCGACCCCCGGCCCAGCAGCGACGGAGAGATCCCGGCCTGGACGGGCGGGCTTGCGTCAACGCCTGCCGGCATCTCCGGCGTGGTGCACGGCCGGACCTACCCGGACCCGTTCGCTGCGGACAAGCCGGCCGTGCAGGTCACGTCCGCCAATGCCGACCAGTACCGCGCCAAGCTCACGGACGGGCAGTACGAGCAACTGAAGCGCATCCCCGGCTTTGCGATGAACATCTACCCGAGCCACCGCTCGTGCGCCTATCCGCGCGAGGTTTACGATTGGACGCGCAACAACGTCGGCCGTGCCTCGCTGACCGCGTCCGGCAACGGCTTGACCGGGGCGCAAGGCTCGTTCCCGTTTCCGTTCCCCAAGCGTCCCGAAGAGTACATGTGGAACCACAAGGCCGGGTTCTACGGCGGCCCCGCGTTCCAGACGCTCTACTCCGGCTTCCTCGTCAACACGGACGGCAGCTTCGACGAGACCCGCTCCCGCGAGGAGCCCATCTTTCCCGTGATGTTCGCCCCGCCGGACCGCCGCGGCTTCGGCAACACGCTGCTCGACACCAAGGTGACGACGCTGGCCCCGGCGCGGCGGAGGGGCAACGTGCTGATGGTGCACCAGCCATTGGACAACGACACGGACAACCAGGAAGGCTTCCTTTACCTCCCGGCCCTTCGCCGCACCCTGCGCGGACCCGACGTGGAGTTCGACGCGCCGGACCAGGACAGCCAGGGCCTGCTGACGATCGACCAGCGCAACATGTTCACCGGCTCGCTCGCCCGCTACGATTGGCGCTACGTCGGCAAGCAGGTGAGGTACGTCGGCTACAACGGCTACAGGATCGTGGGCCTGTCCGACCATGCCAAGGCCGTGGACCGCAGCCACATCAAGCCTGAGTACATGCGTTACGAGCCGCACCGGGTGTATGTTGTCGAGGCCCGGCTGAAGCCCGGCGCCCGGCACATCTACGCCCGCCGGGTGTTCTACATCGACGAGGATAGCTGGTACATCCTCGCCGCCGACATGTACGACGCGCAGGGCCGGCTGTGGCGCACGGCGGAAACGCAGCTCGTCAATTTCTACGACATACCAAGCTGCTTGCCCGGCGTGCGGATCGACTACGACCTCCTGGATTCCCGCTACTACGTCGAGCTTTGGGCGGAGTCGTACAACTACGAGGTGCCGGCGCAGTTCAGCCCCGCCTTCTACTCTCCCGACGTGCTGCGCGCGAATCAGCGTTGAGGACGCTCGCAGCCGGCCTGGCGGCGGCGGTGCTGCTCGCCACGCCCGTCGCCTCCGCCGCCGAGCCGGCCTCGGCGTTGGCGCCGGTGCTGCTCCTGGATGCCGCGACCGCCGGCGGCGCCATTGTGGCCGTGGGCGAGTGGGGCACGATCGTGGCGTCGCCGGATGCCGGGCGGAGCTGGACACGGGCCAGCTCGCCCACGGAGAACACCCTGACCGCCCTCGCCTTCGTGGACGCGGCGCATGGCTGGGCGGTGGGGCACAACGGCACGGTGCTGGCGACCGCCGACGGCGGCCGGCACTGGGCCGACCAGACGCCGGATGCCGAGGCCGTCGATCCCCTGCTCGGGGTCGCGTTCCTCGACCTGGCGCATGGCTTTGCGGCCGGCCATTTCGGCCTGCTGCTGGAAACCGATGACGGCGGCGGGCACTGGCGCCCGCGCGACCTCGGACAAGGGGACGCGCACCTCAAGGCCGTGGCCACGCTGCCGCCGGATCGTGTGCTGATCGCGGGCGAGAACGGCTTGGTGCTGGTTTCGGCCGACGCGGGACAGAGCTTCGCCCGGGCGGCCACCGGCTACGACGGCTCGTTCTGGGGCGCGCGTTTCCTGGGCGGGGATGCGGCCGTCGTGTTCGGCATGCGCGGCACGGTGTTCCGCACCGCGGATGGCGGGAAGAGCTGGGCGCGGGTTCTCACGGGAACAACGGCCGGCTTGTCGGCAGCCTGCGTCCTGCCGCCGGACACGCTGGTGCTCGCCGGGTCCGAGGGCACGGTGCTCGTCAGCCGCGACGCCGGCGCGAGCTTCCGCCCGGAGAAGCTGGCCGACCGCCGCACGATCAACGCGCTGGCACCGGCAGAGGACGGCCGCGTGCTGCTGCTTGGCCGTTTCCCGCCGGAGGCGGCCGCGTTGCCGGACCCGGCCCGGTGATTGCCGCGCTGTTCCGCTGGCGGCGGGCCGGCATCGCGCTTTGGGCGGCGCTGACGCTGGTCCTGGCCCTGGCGGCGACCGGCATCCGCGTCGATGCGAGCTTCGTCAACCAGGTGCCCTTGCAGCATCCGTATATCCAGACGCTGCTGCGCTACGCCGGGCTGGTGACGGGGGCGAACCGCGTCACCGTCGCCGTGCGCGCCCGGCAGGGCACGATCTACGACCCGGCGTTCCTTGAAACGCTGCGGCAGGTGACGGACGAAATGTTCTTCCTGCGCGGCATGGACCGGACCTCCGTCCGCTCGCTCTGGACGCCCAACGTCCGCTACACGCAAGCGGTGGAGGGCGGCCTCGAAAGCCAGCCGATCATTCCCCAGGCCTACACGCCCACGCCGGAGGGGGCGGACCTGGTGCGGCGCAACGTGTCGCGCGGCGACCTGACTGGCAGCCTGGTGGCCAACGACGCCACGGCGGCGCTGGTCACGGGCGAGTTGCAGGACCGCGACAACGCGACCGGGGTTCCGACGGACTTCGTGCGGGTCGCGGCGGACCTCGGCGCCATCCGCGCACGGCACGAGACGGGCGCGGTGGACATCGAGATCATCGGCTACGCGCCGCTGATCGGCGCCATCGCCGCGGGGGCGCGGTTCGTGGCGCTGTTTTTCGCCATCAGCCTGCTGGTCACGGCGGCGCTGGTCCGGCTCTACACCCGGTCCTGGGCATTCACCGCCGCCCTGCTTGCGACCGCGCTGGTGGCCGTCGTGTGGCAGCTCGGCGCGGTGGCGCTGAGCGGCACCGGCATCAGCCCGTTGTCGGACATCGTGCCGTTCCTGATCTTCGCCATCGCGGTCAGCCACGGCATCCAGATCGTCAACCGCCACAGCTACGCCCAGCTCGCCGGGGCCTCGCCGGCGGCGGCGGCGCGGGACTCCCTGGCCCTGCTGGCCCGGCCAGGGGTGGCGGCGCTGGTTGCGGACCTGGTGGGTTTCGCGACCTTGCTGCTGATCCCCGTGGGCGTGATCCACGACATCGCGCTGACCGCCAGCGCCGGCATCCTGGCCGTGATCATCTGCCAGCTTGTGGTCCTGCCGCTGCTGCTCTCCTTCCTCGCGATCCCGGCCCGGCTCCGGGCGCAGCCGCCCGACCCCGGAAGCGGCGCGTCAGGGCGCCTGTTCCGGCTGCTGTCCGGCGTCACCCGCCTGCCGATCGCGGCCGGCGTGCTGTGCGTCGCGCTGCTGCTCGGGCTGGGCGCCGCCGCCGTCGCGCGCCACCGCATCGTGGGCGACACGACGGCAGGCGCTTCCGAGTTGCGCCCCGGCTCGCGCTACAACGCGGACACCCGCGCCATTGTCAGCCGCTTCGACCTCAGTTCCGACATTCTGGCCGTCCTGGCGGTGGGCAAGCCGAACGACTGCTACGAGTACGAGCCGATGCGCCGGATCGACCGGCTGGGCTGGGCGCTCGCCAACACGCCGGGCGTGCGTTCGGTGGCCAGCCTGCCCGGCGTCGTCAAGCAGCTCAACGCGGCCTGGGCCGAGGGCAACCCGAAGCTGCTCGCCTTGCAGCGCGGGCCGGGGATGCTGACGCTCTCGGTCGATTTCGTGCCGCCGTCCAGCGGCCTGCGCAACGCGGACTGCTCGGTGATGCCGGTCTATGCCTTCGCAGCCGACCATCGCGCCGACACGGTCGCCCGGCTGCTGGACGCGGTGGACACGTTCTCTGCCGCCTACCCGGGGCAACCGACGTTCCAGCTCGCCGCCGGGCCGCTGGCTGTGACGGCGGCCACGAACCAGACGGTGGTCGCGGCGGAATGGCCGATGCTGGTCGGCGTGTACGCCAGCGTCGCCGTGCTGTGCGTCCTGTCGCTCTGGTCGTGGCGCGCGGCCGTGTGCGTGCTGCTGCCCTTGGTGCTGGTGACGGCGCTGGCGGACGCGGCGATGGCCATGCTGGGCATCGGGCTGAAGGTCGCGACGCTGCCCGTGGCGGCGCTGGGCGTAGGCATCGGGGTGGACTACGGCATCTACCTGTTCGCCCGCTTCCTGCGCCTGCAAGAAACGGGCTTGCCGTTCGAGGACGCCTATGCGCGCGCGCTGCGGGAAACACCGGAGATGTTCGTCGGCGCCACGCTGTCGGCCAGCGTCGCCACCTGGGTGTTCTCGCCGTTGCAATTCCAGGCGGACCTGGGCCTGCTGCTGACGGTGATGTTCCTGTTCAGCATGTTGGGGGCCATCATCGTCAGCCCGGCCCTGGCGCGCTTCCTGTTCTGGCGCGAAGCGAAGCGGACGGTGCCGGCCGCCGCCCTGCCCAGGCCCGCGGAATGAGGGGCGCCGTGCCCTGCCTACCTCGACTGGCCGGAGGCCGCGTCGTTGGGCGCGTGGCCGATGCCGTCATGCGCCGGCCCGTTGTTGGTGAAGCTGCCGTTGATGCTCCCGGTGCTTGCCCCTGCGGTGCCGCTTGAGCCGCCGAAGCCGGTGTGGCCAAGCGGCGGGGCCGGCGCGGCTGGCGGGTTGGTTCCGGTGATGGCGGGCTTGTCCGGCAGGGCGGCCTGCGGCGTCTGGGCCAAAGCCGTGCCGGAGGCGACCGCCATCGCCAGCAGCAGGGTTGCGGCGTGTCTCATCGGTGATCTCCTTCTCGTGCGGCTTTATCGCGGGGACGGAGCGCCGGTTGCAGGAGGGCAAGCCCATGGATAGCGGCGCGCTCGCCGCCATGCTGGTCGAGGCGCGCCGCAGCGGCGTGCCCATCGCCCGGCTGCCCCCCGCGCTCCGCCCGCGGGACTTGGGAGAGGCTTATGCCACGGCCGAACAGGTCGCCGCCGCCCTGGGTCCGGTCGCCGGCTGGAAGCTCGGCGCGACCTCCGAGCGGGCAATGCAGTTCCTCGGTGTCGCGGAGCCGTTCCATGGCCCGGTGTTCGCCGGGACCATCGTCTTCGGCATTTTAAGCAGGGTGATCTCG
>CAXUIQ010000016.1:3634-12812 GCA_964250815.1 uncultured Acetobacteraceae bacterium | reverse complement strand
GGGGTTCGCCGGGACCATCCTCGTCTCACCGGCGACGTGGAACGCCGGCCGGCCGGTGACGGTCGATGCGGAGCTGGTGTTCGTCATGGCCGCCGAACCGGCCAGCGCCGCGCCCGAGGCGGTCAAGGCCGCCACCGGCGCCGTGCGGGTCGGCTTGGAGATCAACGCGCCCCGGCTGCAGCACCCGTTCGAGGAAGGGGCGCTCGCGATCATCGCGGACACCGGGGCCAATGCCGGCCTGGTGCTCGGCCCGGCCTTGGACCGTGCGCGGTGGGACTCGCTCGGCAGCGTCGATGTGGTGTTGCGGGCCGGCGAAGCGCAGGCGGCGGGCAAGGGGGATGGCGTGATGGGGGACCCTTGGAACGCGCTCGCCTTCCTGGTGGGCGCGCTCGCCCGCAACGGCCGCGCGCTCGCTGCGGGCAGCGTGGTCGCGTCCGGCAACATCGCCTTCGTGGAAGCGCCGCCGGGCAGTGCCGTTTCGGCCGATTTCGGCCCGGACGGTTCCGTGTCGCTGCTTGTCGCATAGCCGCCGGCCACGTGCCGGGCCGGCATCCGCATCCGACCTCGCCGGGGAGACCCGGCACCATGACTGGGAGACGAGGACGTGCCGATATTGCAGGACCGGGTTGAAGGCAAATGGATCGACGCCTTTGCGGCGACGTTCGCGCTGTGCGAGGTGGAAGCTGGCGAGCCGGTCGCCATCCTGTCGGAAACGCAGTCGCGCCCGCTCAACGTCCACCTTGCCGAGCTGGCTCTGCTGCGGCTCGGCGCGCGTCCGTTCCACCTCGTCCTGCCGTCACCCGCGCTGAGCGCGCCGGTGCCCGTCCGTTCCACCGGGTCGTCCCATGCGCTGGGCGGGCTGGAACCGGCCGTGCGGGCGCTGTCCGGCGGCTTGCTGATCATCGACCTCACGGTCGAGGGGCTGATGCACTCGCCCGAAACGCCCGGCATCATCCAGAGCGGCAGCCGCTTCATCTACGTCAGCAACGACCACCCGGAGAGCCTTGAGCGCTTGAAGCCGGACATGGCGCTGGTCGAGCGGGTGCTGAAGGCGCGCGCCATGATGGGCCGCGCGACGGAGATGCGCGTGACCTCGGCCGCCGGCACCGACCTGCGGGTGCGGATGGCCGGCGCGCAGATCGGCGGCAACCTCGGCGTGGTGCGCCGGCAGGACAAGTTCGCTTCGTGGCCGGGCGGCATCTCAAGCTGCTTCCCCGTCGCGGGCGCGGTCGAGGGCACGCTGGTGCTGGACGAGGGGGACCTCAACCTCACGTTCAAGCGCTACCTCGAAAAGCCGGTGCGGCTGACCATCGAGAACGACTTCGTTTCCCGCATCGACGGCGCCGGCTTGGACGCGGACCTGATGCGCGCGCACTTCGACGTCTGGGGGGACCGCAACGCCTACGGCTCCTCCCATGTCGGCTGGGGCATGAACCCCGGCGCGCGCTGGGAGGCGCTGGTCATGTATGACAAGGGGGACACCAACGCGACGGAGCAGCGCGCCTTCGCGGGCAACTTCCTGTACTCGACGGGCGCCAACCCTTCCGCCGGCCGCTACTCGCTCGGCCATTACGACCTGCCGGTCCGCCGCACCACGATCACCCTGGACAGCGAGACGGTGGTGCGCGACGGCGTGCTCCAGGGCGAACTGGCGCCGCGCGCCGGTGGTTGAGCCGATGGTGGTGCCCGGCAACCCGGCGATCGCGTTGGACGTGGCCGGGCAGGGCAAGGCGGTGGTGTTCCTGCACGGCATCGGCGGCAACCGCGGGAACTGGCGCGACCAGCTCGCCGCCGTCGGGCAGGCCCGCAGGGCGGCGGCCTGGGATGCGCGCGGCTACGGCGGAAGCGGCGACTACGACGGCCCGTTCACGTTCGCGGACGCCTGCGCCGACCTGCTCCGCGTGCTGGATGCGCTCGGTGCGGCGCAGGCCTGCTTGGTGGGGCTTTCGATGGGGGGACGGATCGCGCTCGACTTCTACCGCCGCCACCCCGCGCGGGTGGGCGCGCTGGTGCTGGCCGACACCTCGGCCGGCTCGGCCGACAGCCGCGACCCGGCGAAGATCGAGGCCTTCCTGTCCCTGCGCCGCCGGCCCTTGGTGGAGGAGGGCAAGACGCCCGCCGACATCGCGCCGGACCTGGCGCGTTCGCTCGCCGGCCCTCATGCTTCGCCGGGCGCCTTCGGACGCATCCAGGACAGCCTGGCCGCGCTGCGCGCCGGGTCCTACCTCAAGACGCTGGAGGGCATGACGAAGCACCATGACTTCCCGCCGTTCGAGGGCATCGCCGTGCCCACGCTGGTGGTCAACGGCGAGCACGACCGCATCGCGCCGCCGGCGATGGGGCAGGCGATGGCCGCCGCGATCCCGGGCGCCGCGGCCGTCGTCATCCCCGGCGCCGGGCACCTGTCGAACATCGAGCAGCCGGCCGCGTTCGATGCGGCCCTGCTGGATTTCCTGAGGCGGCATTGGTAGGCGCGGCGAACCGGCGCTGGCTGGTCCAGGCCTATCCCGAAGCGGCGCCCGGCCCCGAGCATTTCCGGCTGGACACCCAGCCCGCGCCCGAACCCGCCGACGGCGAGGCCCTGGCCCGCACGACCGTCCTGTCGATGGACCCGTTCCCGCGCATGCAGTTGACCGGCAAGCCTGCCGGGCCGCCGCAGATCCCGTTGGGCAGCGTGATGATCGGCCGCGGCATCGGCCGCGTGGTGGCCTCGCGCCGGGCAGACCTGCGGCCCGGCGACGTGGTGGCGGCGGACTTCGGCTGGCAGGACTACGCGCTGCTCGGCGCGGGGCCGGTGCGCAAGCTGGACCCGGCGATGGGTCCGCCCACGGCGGCGCTGGGCCTGCTCGGACCCTCCGGCCTGACCGGGCTGTTCACCGTGCGCGACGTGGCCGCCGCCGCCGCCGGCGAGACGGCCCTGGTCACGGCCGCGGCCGGGTCGGTCGGATCGGCGGCCTGTCAGGTGGCCAAGCTCCTCGGCTGCCGCGTGGTCGGCTTGGCGCGCGGGCCGGACCAGGTGCGCTTCGTGCTGGACCGCCTGGGCGCCGATGCGGCGGCCGACGCGGACGGGGACCTCGGCGCCGGGTTGCGGCGTGCGGCGCCGGAGGGCGTGCACCTGGCCCTCGACACGGTCGGCGGCGCGGCGCACGACGCCGTCCTGCGCGCCATGCGCCCGCGCGGCCGGGTCGTCATGGCAGGCTTCATCTCCGGCTACGGCGCCGAGCGTCCGCCCTACTCCGACCCTTACGCCGTGGTGTTCAAGCGGCTGGCGCTCACCGGCTTCCTGCTGGCGGACCATGCGGACCGGACGGAGGAAGGCCTGGCCACCTTGGCAGGCTGGCTCCGGGACGGGCGCATCGCCAACCACGAATCGGTCGCGGACGGGCTGGAGCGTGCGCCCGAGGCGTTCGGCGCCCTGTTCAGCCATGCGCGGCCCGGCAAGTCGCTGGTCCGCGTCGCCCCGGACACAGAAGGAGAGACGCCATGAAGGCAGTTGTCATGCACGGGTACGGCGGGCCGGACGTGCTCAAGCTTGAGGACGTGCCCAAGCCCGGGCTGCGTCCCGGCCACGTGCTGGTCCGCGTCCGCGCGGCCTCCGTCAACCCGTTCGACACCAAGGTCCGGCGCGGCTTCCTGCGGTCCTTCTTCGACGTGGGCCTGCCGCACATCCTGGGCGCCGACTACGCCGGCGAGGTGGAGGCGGTCGGCCCCGGCGTGACGGAGCTTGCGGCGGGGGACCGGGTTTGGGGCGTGACGATCGCGGTCCTCCCCGGCTCCTACGCCGAGTACGTCGTGCTGCCGGCGGCCATCGTGCGGCGCATGCCGGCGAACCTTGACTTCACGGCGGCGGCCGCCGTGCCGATGGGCGGGATGACGGCCTGGTATGCGTTGCACACCTTGGGCGGGCTGGCCGCCGGGCAGCGCGTGCTGGTGCATGGCGGGGCGGGCGGCGTGGGCAGCTACGCCGTCCAGATCGCCAAGGCGGCGGGCGCCGAGGTGGCCGCCACCTGCAGCACCGCGAACGTCGAGTATGTCCGCGCCCTGGGAGCGGACCGGGTGATCGACTACCGGACGCAGGACTTCACGGCGCTGGTGCGGGACGCGGACCTGGCAATCGATCCGCTGGGCGGGGAGACGAACCTCCAGACCTACCCCGTGATGCGCCGGGGCGGCACGATCGTGGTGGTGCTGCGCGGCGACCGGACGGAGATCGAGAACCGCGAGCGGCTCAAGGCGCTGCACGGCGTGGAGGCCAAGGCCGTGGAGTACGACAACGAGCCGGACATCCTCGACAGCCTGAAGGGCTTGTTCGAGGTGGGCACGATGCGCTCCACGCTGGAAACGGTGGTGCCGCTGGAGCAGGCGGCGGCGGCGCAGGCCAAGGCCGAGACCGGCCACGCGCGGGGCAAGACGGTCCTGGCGATCGGGTGACGCCGGGGCGGCGCAGCCCAGGCCTCCGCGCCGCCAGCCCGGTTCAGTGCCCGCGCAGGATCTGGCTCAGGAACAGCTTGAGCCGTTCGGTCTGCGGGTTCTCGAACACCTCGTCGGGCGGCCCGGCCTCGACGATCTCCCCGCGGTCCATGAACACCACGCGGTCGGCGACCTGGCGGGCGAAGCCCATCTCGTGCGTCACGCACACCATGGTCATGCCGTCATGGGCGAGGCCGATCATGGTGTCGAGCACCTCCTTGATCATCTCGGGGTCGAGCGCGCTGGTCGGCTCGTCGAACAGCATGATCTTCGGCTTCATGCACAGGGCGCGGGCGATGGCGACGCGCTGCTGCTGGCCGCCGGACAACTGGCCCGGGTACTTCTTGGCCTGCTCGGGGATCTTCACCCGGCGCAGGTAGCCCATCGCCAGTTCCTCCGCCTCCGCCTTCGGCATCTTGCGCACCCAGATGGGCGCCAGCGTGCAGTTCTCCAGGATCGTCAGGTGCGGGAACAGGTTGAAGCTCTGGAACACCATGCCGACCTCGCGGCGGATGGTGTCGAGCGCGCGGGTGTCGTCCGTCAGCTCCGTGCCGTCCACGAGGATGCGGCCCTCCTGGTGGCTTTCCAGGCGGTTGATGCAGCGGATCATGGTCGATTTGCCGGAGCCGGAGGGTCCGCAGACCACCACGCGCTCCTTGTGGCCGACGCTCAGGCTCACGTCGCGCAGGACGTGCATCGCGCCATACCATTTGTTCACGCGCTCCAGCAGGATCGCCGGCCGGTTCGTCGTGTCGATGCGGGGATCGGCGCGCAGCGGGGCGATGGATGCGGCTTGGCTCATGGCTGTTCCCTGTTTCCTGGTGGCGCCGGTTCGTTGGGGCGCGGGCGCATCAGCGCCGGGCCGTCCGGCTGAATTCCTGCTCCAGCCCGTGGCTGTAGCGGGACATGACGAAGCAGAACGCGAAGTAGATGGCGGCGAGCACCAAGTACAGCTCGGTGCTGTAGGCTTGCCAGACCGGGTCGGTGATCGCCACCTTGCCGGCGAGCAGCAGGTCGAAGATGCCGATGATGAGGACGAGCGAGGTGTCCTTGAAGAAGCCGATGAAGGTGTTGACCAAGGGCGGGATCACCAGGCGCAGCGCCTGGGGCAGGATGATCAGGCGGGTTTTCTTCCAATAGGACAGGCCCAGGGCGTCGGCGGCCTCGTACTGGCCCTTCGGCAAGGCTTGCAGGCCGCCGCGCACCACTTCGGCCAAGTATGCGCCGGCGAACAGGATCACCGCGACCTGGGCGCGCAGCAGCTTGTCGAGGTTGAAGCCCTCCGGCATGAACAGTGGGAACATGACGCTCGCCATGAACAGCAGGGTGACGAGCGGCACGCCGCGGATCAGCTCGACGTAGAGCACGCACAAGGCTTTCACTGCCGGAAGCGCCGTGGAGCGGCGGCCGAGCGCCACGAACACCGCGAGCGGGAAGGACAGCGCCAAGCCGAAGGTCGAAAGGATCAGCGTGATCGGCAGGCCGCCCCAACTGTCCTGCGGCACGTAGGCGAGGCCCAGCACCCCGCCCCACATCAGCACGCCGATGGCGGCGAGCGCCGCGATCCAGATGAACAGCAGCTCCTTGCGCCAGAACCGGCGCATGGCGGAGACGGCATACAGGCCGATGAACAGCGCGATGACGATGGCCGGGCGCCACTGCTCCTCGTAGGGGTAGCGTCCGAACAGGATGAAGCGGTACTTGTCCCCGAGCATCGCCCAGCAGGCGCCGACGCCCTTCGCATTCTGGCAGGCCGCAGCGTCCGGCGTCCCGGCGGCGGTCTGCGGCACCGTCCAGACGGCGTGCAGCACGGCCCAGTCGAAGAAGCCGATGGCCCAGCGCGCGAGGAGGTAGATCAGCGCCAGGGTGACGGCGGTGGACAGCCAGCCGTTGAACAGGTTGGCCCGCGCCCAGGCGACCGGGGCGAAACGGGCGGCGGCCGGGCGGGCACGCTCGATGATCGGGGCGGCGGGAGCCGCAGAAGCGGCAGGGATGCCGGCGATGGCGGGAACCGGGTCGCCGGCGGCTTCGCCGAGGGCCGCGGTGGTGCGGGTGGTGCTGTGCGACATGGCTCTAACGCTCCACCAACGCGATCCGGGCGTTGTACCAGTTCATGAACAGGCTGATCGACAGGCTGATCACGAGGAAGATCGCCATGACCAGCGCGATTCCCTCGATCGACTGCCCCGTCTGGTTCAGCGTGGTCTGGTTGATCGACACCACGTCCTGGTAGCCGATGGCGACGGCGAGCGAGCTGTTCTTGGTCAGGTTCAGGTACTGGCTCGTCATCGGCGGGATGATGATGCGCAGCGCCTGGGGCAGCACGACCTGGCGCAGCACCGTGCCGGGGCGGAGGCCGATGGCGCCGCCTGCCTCCCATTGTCCCGTCGGCACCGCCTGGATGCCGGAGCGGACGATCTCGGCGATGTAGGAGGCGGTGTAGATGACGAGGCCGAGCGTCAGCGCGCTGTATTCCGGGCTGACGGTGGCGCCGCCCGTGAAGTTGAAGCCGTGCAGCTCCGGCATCTCGACCGCGAACGGCGCGCCGAGCGCGCCCCAGACCAGGACGGGAAACCCGGCCAGCAACCCCACGGCTACCGGCCAGACCCGGGGCCGCACGCCGGTCGCTTCCTGCTGGCGGGTGGCGGTGCGCGACCAGGCCACCGTGCCGATCACGCCCAGCGCGAAGGCGCCCAGCGCCCACCAGAACGGGCCTGCCCACTCGACCACGGGGATCTTGATGCCGCGGTTGGACAGGAACACGCCCGGCAGCGGGTGGGCGGCGTTGCGCGGCGCCGGCAGCCCTTGCAGCACCAAGTACCAGAACAACAGTTGCAGCAGCACCGGGATGTCGCGGATGACCTCGACATAGACCGCGGCGAGCCGGGCGATCAGCCAGTTCTTCGACAAGCGCGCGACGCCGATCACGGTGCCGAGGACGGTGGCGAGCACGACGCCGACGACTGCGACCTTCAGCGTGTTGAGCACGCCGATCAGCAAGGCGCGGCCGTAGGTATCGACCGAAGGGTCGTAGCTGATCAGCGACTCCCCGATCGGGATGCCGGCCGTGTGGCCCAGGAAGGCGAAGCCGGAGGCGATGTGCCGGGCGGCCATGTTGCGGTTGACGTTCCGCACCAGGTACCAGACGGCCGCCACGACGACGCCCAGGATCAGCGCCTGCCAGACGATGTTGCGGAAGCGCGGGTCGGACCAGCTCAGGCTCAACGCCTTCCTGGGTGCGGCCCGCATGGGCGAAAGGCGGGGATCGACGACGGCGCCGGACATGAGCGGTTTCCTGGGGGTCAGGCCCTGGTGGTGCGGCCAAGGCTGTCTATGCGGGTGCCATGCCACAGAAGCCAGGGTGGCATGTGGCATTGGCATGACGGCAATTTGCCCCGACAACCCCGGGCGGAGCAACGGGCATCATGGACCATTTTCGAGAAAAAGGGCCGCCCGGGACCGGGGCGGCCCAATTTCTAGGCGGCTCAGGCGCTTTGTTGGGCGGTTCAGCGGATCGGCGGCGGGTAGTGCAGGCCGCCCTTGTTCCACAGGTTGTTGATCCCGCGGGGGATGCCCATGGGGGCGATGGTGCGGTCCCACATCTCGCCGTAGTTGCCGACGCCCTTGATGATGTTCACCGCCCACTTGTTGTCCACGCCCAGCGACTTGCCCAGGTCGCCCTCCGTGCCCAGGAGGCGCTTGATGTCAGGGTTGGTGGATTTCAGCATCTCGTCCAGGTTCTTGCTGGTGACGCCGCTTTCTTCGGCCTGGATCATCGCGAACAGGGTCCAGCGCACCACGTCGAAGAACTTGTCGTCGCCCTTCCTGACCATCATGCCGAGCGGCTCCTTGCTGATGATCTCGGGCAGCAGCACGTGCTCCTCCGCCTTGGGGCCTTGCTGGAAGCGGAAGGAGGCCAGGGCGGAGGCGTCGGTCGAGTAGCTGTCGCAGCGCCCGGCGAGGTAGGTGTTCTGGATCTCGGCCAGGTCCTGGATCAGCACGGGGGTGAACTTCAGCTTGTTGAGGCGGAAGTAGTCGGCGATGGCAAGCTCGGTGCTGGTGCCGGGCTGCACGCAGATGGTGGCGCCGTCCAGGTCCTTCACGGACTTCACCCCGGCCGAGGACTTCACCAGGAAGCCGGTGCCGTCATAGAAGTTCACCCCGGCGAACTCCAGGCCCAGGCTGGCCTCGCGGCCCAGGGTCCAGGTGGTCGAGCGGACCAGCAGGTCGATCTCGCCCGATTGCAGGGCGGTGAAGCGGGTGATGGTGGTGGTGGGCACGAAGCGCACCTTGCTTGCGTCGCCCAGGATGGCGGCGGCGACGGCGCGGCAGGTATCGGCGTCGATGCCCTGGATCACGCCCTTGCTGTCAGCCAGCGAGAACCCGGCGACGCCGGTGGACACGCCGCACACCAACTGGCCGCGGGACTTGATGGTGTCGATGGTCGCGGACCCGCTGCCTTGCGCCCGGACCTGCGGCGAGAGGGCCAGGGCTGCGCCAAGCAGCACGGCGCCGAAAGAGAGTGTTCGCTTCATGCAATGGTACTCCAATGGCTTCACACAAGGACGCGCCCCGCGCGGGGCAGGATCGTGCATGGCGATCAATCGATGCCGGGTCAACATGAACGGCTGCCGGAGCCGTAGCGCGTCCCGTGCCGGCTGCGTGGGCGGGTTGGCCCGCCCCCGCCGGGGCCGGCGACTTGGCCCCC
>CAXUIQ010000016.1:0-3624 GCA_964250815.1 uncultured Acetobacteraceae bacterium | reverse complement strand
GCGGGCGCCCCCACCGCTGCGGGGGGGCCGCGCGGGGGGGGGGCGGGGGGGGGGGGGGGGGGGGGGGGCCCCCCCCCCCCCCGGGGCCGCGCTACTTGGCCGCCATCTGGCCGGTGCTGCTGACGCTGACGCGCTGGGTGCTGCCGCCCTTGGTGCATTGGCCGTACCAGGCACCGTCCGCGCCCATGGTCAGCGTGGACAGGTTGTTGCATCCGTAGTCGAGCAGCATGGAGCGGGCCTTGGCCTCGGTGATGTGCGAAGCCTTGCCGGCGCTGGCGACGCCCTTGCTGTCCACCATGACATCGACGACGCTGCCGCCCTTGGTGCATTGGCCATACCAGGTCCCGCCGGGGCCGGTGCCCAAGGCGGAGACGTTGTTGCAGCCGAAATCCGCCATCGCGTAGCGGGCCTGGCCTTCGGTCACGTACTTGGCCCGGTCGAGCTGGGAAACCTTGCCCGTCTTGTCCATCATGACATTGATGACGCTGCCGGCCTTGGTGCACTGCCCGTGGTACGAGCCGTCCGGCGCAACGCCGAGCGTGGTGACGGAGGTGCAGCCGAAGTCCGTCATGGCCGAGCGCGCGTGGCTGGCGGTCAAGGACGGGGCGCTGTCCGTTTGCGCGAAGGCAAGGCCCGGGACCGCAACCCCGAGCAGCAACATGGCGATGAGATGTTTCAAAATCGGTTCCTCCTCTACTGCCCAGCGAACCTGCTACGGCTGCGGGAAGCAATGCAGCCTAAGTGGGCCGAGTCAAGGAAATGTGAGACATCCCTCGCCAAAATAGAGCCGGTTCGATGTGCAGAAGCCCCGACGGCCTAAACCGCGGGTTGGGCCGCGCCTGATTGCGGCGCAGCCCGGAGGGTGCAAGCCTTGGAGAGGGTGCTGCCGGACGGGCCTACTCGGCGGCTTGGGCGAACGGCATGCCGGTCTCGACCGGCAGGCTCTCGTCGCGGCTCCACTCGTTCCAGGAGCCGAAGTACATCCGCACGTCGCGCACCCCGGCCTCGCGCAGCGCCACCAGCGTGTTGGACGCGCGGGCGCCCTTGAAGCAATACAGGTACACCGGCGTGGACGGGGTGATGCCGACGGTGTGCGCTTCCGCCTTGATCCCGTCCGGCGACTTGAACATCGGGCCGGCGGCGGTTGGCTTCATCAGGCGGTACCATTCCAGCCAGCGCGCCCCGGGGATGCGGCCCTTGCGCGGGCAGAAGTCGGGGCCGTAGGGGGAGGAGCTGGTGCCGATCCACTCGTCCACGTCGCGCACGTCGAGCTTCACGATGCCATCGTTGCCGACCGCGGCCAGCATGGCGTCGCGGTCGATCATCATGCCGCTGCCGGCCTCGCTCAGCGGGAAGGGCTTGGCCGCCGGCTGGGCCGGGTCGGTGCTGACGGGGAGGCCGGCCGCCTTCCAGGCCTGCATCCCGCCGTGCAGGACGCGGGCCTTGTCGTAGCCGAGCCAGCTCAGCAGGAAGAAGCCGCGGCAGGACTGGCCGAAGCCGGAGTTCATGCTTTCCTCGTAGCACACCGCGGTTTCCGCGCCGGACAGCCCGGCGGCGCCGAAGGCGTCGGCGAACTTCTGCCGCAAGGCCGCCATGCCCTCGGGCGTGGACATCGCGAGGTAGGTGAAGATCTCGTGCACGTTGACCGCGCCCGGGATGTGCCCGGCAGCAAAGGCGTCCGGCGGGCGCGTGTCGATCACGACCACGTCCGGCCCCATCATCCCCTGCAGCTCGGCCGGGGTCAGCAACACTTTGTCGGTCATGCTCGGTCTCCTGTTGGGAAGGGTCAGGGCAGGCGGGCGCGGATGCCGTCCAGCGCGTCCGACAGGCGGATCTGGCAGCTCAGCCGCGAAGTGGGCGAAAGGTCGAACACGGTGTCGAGCATCGCCTCCTCCTCGTCCGACACCGGCGGCAGGCGGCCGGCCCAGGCAGGGTCCACGACCACGTGGCAGGTGGCGCAGGCGAGCGAGCCGTTGCACTCGCCCAGCACCGGCAGCCCGGCGGCGCGGGCCAACTGCATGACGCTGTCGCCGGCCTGGCCGCGCAGCATCGTCTCGCCGCCGGGTCCGTCGATGACGGCGTGCAGCGTCAATGGAGGCCTTCCGGACGGTTCTTGGGCGCCAGGCGAAGCTCGGGGCGGCTCAGTTCCTGGCGCAGGTGGCGGATGGAGGGAGTGATGATGGCGACGAAGTGGCCCTCGCGGATGCGGCGGTTGACCGGCGAGCCTTCGAGGTAGCCGCGTGCGCCGGCGTGCATCAGCGCGGCCTGCCCGGCTTCCAGCGTCAGCTCGCTGATGCGGAGGCGCGCGGCCAGCACGCTGCGGAGATACTCCGGCGCCTGTTCCAGCGGGGTTGCGGCCAAGTGCGCGATGTCCTGGCGCACCGCCGAAAGGTCGGCGGCGAAGTCGTCGGCGCGGCGGGGCAGGTGCTGGTTGGTGTGGCCGTGCGTCACGTCGGCCTCCCGCATCAGGGCGATGCAGGCCTCGGTGACGCCGATGCCCATGCCGGTTTGCAGCAGGATGAAGCCGGCCTTGATGCGGCGGACCATGTCGCCCAGCGGGTCGGCCAGCAGCATCCCGTCGGCGATGAAGGCGCGGCGGAACAGGACGCTGCAGGTGCCGGTGCCTTCGAGCGCCACGAAATGCGCGTTCTGCTTGAGATCGACGCCGGGCTGGCCGCAGCGGATCATCGCCATGACGCGGTGGCCAGGGTGGTCCGCGTCCTCGAACACCGTGCCGAACAGGTGGCCCGGGCCGAGGTTGCTGACCCAGGGCAGCACGCCGGACACCTCGTATCCGCCGGGCACGCGGCGGCCGCGCAGCTTGAACGTCTCGATGCCGGAGAGCGACTTCATCGGGTTGGACAGGCCGGTGCCGCCCATGGCGGCGCCTTGCGCCAGGCCGGGCTGCAGTTCGTCGCGAAGCGCTGCATTGTCCCACTGCTCCAAGTACCAGCCGGCGGCGTCCTGGCACCAGGTGCAGAAGGCGGTGGACATGCAGGTCTCGCCCACCAGCGCCATCGCGCCGATGGCGGCGGCGATGCTGGGACGGGCGGCGTGGGCGGCGAGGTGGTGGGCGAACAGCCCGGCGCCGCCCAGGGCGCGCATGGCCTCCGCGGGGTAAAGGCCGTCGCGGTCGATCTGCTGCACCAGCGGCGCAAGCTCCGCGGCGATCACGGCGCGCAACGCGGCGTCGAATGGGAGCGCTGCTTGGGCGCCGGCGCGGACCGCGGTTTCGCTCATGGCAACGCTCCCTGTCACTTGGTCATACCGGCTTGACTTCGAGGCCGACCGGCTTGGTGAAGGTGTTGGCGACCGGGGACCACTTGGTGGCGTGGGCGATCAGGCCGTCGAGTTCCTCCTTCGGCGCATCGGCGTCCAGGTGGACCTTGGCGCGGACCGCATCGAAGCCGACCGGCTTCGGCGAGGTGTCGCCGGTGCCCCAGACGGCGGTGATGTTGATGTCCGCCTCAAGCTCGATCTCCAGCTTGCGCACCGTGATGCCGCGGGCCACCGCGTTGGCGTGGATGCCGACGGCGAGGCAAGAGCCGAGGGCGGCCAATGAGGCCTCCGACGGGTTCGGCGCGGTGTCGTCGCCGAGCAGGCCCGGCGGCTCGTCCACGATGT
>CAXUIQ010000015.1:0-21532 GCA_964250815.1 uncultured Acetobacteraceae bacterium | reverse complement strand
AACGCTTCGCCCGTGCCAACCTGAAGCAGGCGGACATCATCGTGTTCCCGAACAATGCGACGATCTTCGATGAGCTTGTAGCAAACCATGCCGACGTGATGATGACGGACGCAGTGGAGACCCGCCTACAGCAGCGCCTCCATCCCGAGCTTTGCGCCGTCCATCCGGACCGGCCCTTCAACTTCTCGGAACTCGCCTACCTCTTGCCGCGCGACCCGGCATTGAAGGCCTGGGTGGACCAATGGCTGCACATCCAGGACGAAACCGGCGAGCGGCAGCGGCTGCTCGCGAAATGGCTCAACTGAGCCGTCATGCCCGGGGGTTGCCCAGACATGACGCCCGGCGTCAGGCGAAGCTGACCTTCTCGTTCCCCCCGGGATGCGGCGCCTCCCCGGTCACGACGGCCTTGAGGTAGCCATAGGCGTGTACCATGGTGCTGTTCGGCGCGTCCCAGTACTCGGCCATGGCGACATCCACCTTCAGCAGGGCGATGTCGGGGTCGTCCTTGCCCTTGGGGAACCAGGTCCGCATCGCCTCGCCCCAATGCGCGTCGATGGCCGTCTTGTCGCGCACGAGCTGGGCACGGCCGGACAGGCTGACGTAGTCCTGCTTGTGGGGGTCGGCATAGGTAACGCCGACGCGATGGTCCTGCTGCACCTCGCCCACCTTGTGGCTGCTGGCCCGGGTGAAGAACCAAAGCGTGCCGTCGAACCCGCTCTGCGCCGCGACCATCGGGCGGGCGCGCAAGTGGTCGTCGTCCTCCGTGGTGAGCATGGCGAAGTTGATGGCTTTCATCATGTCCCACATCTTCTGGGTATGTTCGGTGTGGTGTTCCTCGGTCATCGCGGTCCCCCTTGCGTGGTCAGCCGTATCAACCGATCAAGGCCGGGTTCGGTTGCACGGCGCCTACGGTGCTTCGACGGCCAAGGCGCGCTCAACGATCCGCGCGGCCATGCTGTCGGCCACCCGCAAGGTCCACTCTCCGGCCGCGGTCGATTTCGGCAGCGTCACCGTCCAATCCGCTCCGTCCCGTCCGACCCGCAGCACGCCGGAAAGCGGACGCGCCGGCACCCCGGCGGGATCGAGCAGGTCCACCCGCACCACGTGCGTTTCGGCCGGCGTCGGCCCGTCCAGGTCCACGTGCCAAGTGACCTGCGCGCCGGGCCGGGCGCGGGCCGGCCCGGACAGCACAGGTCCCGGCAACGGCGTCGCCGACACCGCCAGGACCGTCGGCTCGATCGGGTCCAAAGCGACATCCAGGTGGTCGGCCCGGCGCGGCTCGCCCACCGCGCGCATGTCGTGAACGAAGCCTGGGACCGGAAGCTGCACGCGCAACTGGCCGGGGGCGCCCCAGGGCGCGGCGGCCTGCAACGTCAGGATCTGCACGCCGCCGTTGCGGAAGACGTGCGCCTCCACGTTGCTGGCGCGCAGGCCATCGGGACCGGCCATCGACAAGCCTGGCGCAGCGCCGGCCTGGGCCAGCAAATCCGTAAGCGCCTCCAGCCCGGCGGCACCGGAGGGTTCAGCATCCGGGCGGATCACCTGCGGCATCCGCGCGATCCCGGCCAACGGCGACCCGTCCCGGCGACGGCTGTGCTGGTCGAACAGGCCGGGTTCGGTGTCGGCCAGCACCGTGCCGCCGCGGGCGGCGAACCGCTTGATCTCTTCCACCTCCGCCGCCGACAGCGCAATCGCGTGCGGCAGCATCAGCACCTTGATTGCCCCGTTCTGCAAAGTCCCGTCCCGCAGCGCGCCGGCCTCAAGCATTCCGGACGACAGCCAGCGCGGCTGCACACCGATCTGGGTCAGGCGGTCCACCATCTGGCGCCGCGCCGCGCGCCAGGCGTTGTCGTCCAGCTCCCGCTCCGCGTCGCGGTCGGACCAGGCGCCGCCGCGCGGCCGCTGGTCCAGCATCCAGCGGGTGCGGAAACTCGCCTGCGAATACAGCATGGCGACGGGGCTGGGGGCGGAATGGCTCGCGATCAGCGCCGGGGCGACGACGCGCAGGCTGGCTACGAGCGAGGCCAGCGCCCGGCCGCGCGGACCCGGCGTGCCGTCCGGCTGCACGGTGTCGTTCCGTTCGTCCCAGACGATCAGGCCGCGCCCGCCGCGCAGCAGGTCGCGCCAGACGGCGTGGCCGGTGCGCAACCCGGTCTCGAAGACCGTGTGGAGCGGGATGAGCGCCGGGTTCAGGCCGTGCGCGATCTCCAGGGAGTTGCCGGAGTCGTAAATTTCCATCACGTCCACGGCCCCGGCGAGCCGGCCATAGTCGTAGCCGCCCCAGCCCGGCACCTGCGCGCCTTCCAGGGCCGAAAGCGCGTCGGGATCGACGCGGTGCACGGCATCCGTCCCGGCGCGGACGGCAGCCGCGAACGCCACGTCCATCCACGCCTTGAAGTCGGCCCAGGCGGAGAAGTTGTCGTCGGTCCGGCGCATCGCGTCGTCCGTGAGGTCCGGCAGGACCTCCTCCCACGACTCGAAGCGGCTCCCCCATTGCCGGTTCAGCGCCGCAAGATCCGGGTACTGGGTCCGCAGCCAGGCCCGCATGGCGCCGAGCGAGGCCGGCGACACGTCGAAGTCCCAGTTGGCCGACAGGTCGCCGATCCCGGTCTCGTCGCCCAGGTTGTAGAACAGCGGGCGGTCCGGCGCTTGGCGGCGGACGACATCGGCGAGCCGCCCTTGGACTGCGCCAAGCCAGGCCGGGTCCGACAGGCCCGGGTCGCGCACGAAAACGCCGCGGTCCTCCGGCGCCTGCCGCCGGCGGGCACGCACGGCGTCGAACAGCCAGGTCACGGGCTTGCCCTCGGCGTAGCGGTGGTAAGGCGCGTAGAAGTCGGTGGCGATGTTCTCGACGAACCAGGGCAGCCCCGCTGCGCGCCGGGCCGCGACATCGGCCGGGTCGGTTCGTCCGCCGGTCCCGCGCAGCTTCACGCCGCTGAACCCCAGGCGGGCCAGCCCGGCCATGCTGGCCACGCCGTGGTCCTGCCACATGATGAGCTGGTAGTCGTCCCAGCGGTCGGCCGCGGCGGCTGCGGGCGGCCTAGCTAAGGCGGCCACGCACAGCAGCGCCGCCGCGAGGCGGGGCGTCAACGGCCCAGGACCTGGCGCTTCGCCATGCCGAGCAGGCTGCTCACGCCGTCCTTCGCCTCGTGCAGCACTGCGCCCACGCGATGCCGCCAAACGCCGTCGGTCCGCACCTCCTCGTCGCCTTTCACGACGACGTTGCCTTCCAGCTTCGGGGTCTCGCTCGACCAGTCCAGCAGCAGCGCCGCCGGGCGGCCGGTGTCGTTGGCCAGGCGGTTGCGCCGCATCACGACGCGCGTGTCGCCGCTCGCGACCACCGCCGCCTGCCGCCCGTCGTTGCCAGGCGCAAGCTCCAGGACATTATCTTCCAGCAACAGGTCGCCGGTGGCCGCCGAGACCGCCAGCCGGGAGGTCTCGATCCGGTTGCCGGTGAGTTCGGTCTGCAAGGCGCTCGAGCCGACCTGGCTGCCCTTGACCCCGGTGAACACCGACTGCCGCACCTGGAGCACCGCGACCGGCCCGGCCAGCAGCGCCACGGAGGGCCGGTCGCCCGCGACGCCGCCGCCCTCGAACCGGCATTGCACGACCCGGACCGCGCCGGGTCCGCCGATGCCCGCGAGGACGCCGACCTCGTTGTTCACGAACTGGACGCGCTCCAGCAGCAGCGACTGCCCTTCCAGCCGCACGCCGGCGCCGTTGCCGTCCGGCACCCGCGCCCGCGCCAGGGTCAGGTCGCGCACTACGGTGTCGTCGCCCTGGATCACCAGGATCGCCTTGGCCCCGCAGGTCTTGTCCGACAGCACGACGCCCGGCGCGCGCCCGGCTATGGTCACGCCGTTCGCGGTCAGGGTGGCGCAGTCGTAGTACGTGCCCGGCTCGATCAGCACGGTGTCGCCATCGGCCGCGGCGGCGATGGCGCTGGACGGCTGCTCGAACTCCTGGCCCGGCCCGGCGGCCAGCTCACGCGCTGCGGCGGGCACTGTCGCCAGGAGTGCGGCAGCGATCAGAGCCGGGCGCATCGCGGCTCAGTCCGCCGCGGCCACTTCGCCGTCGCCGTGCAGCGGCTTGACCCGGCCGGAGATGTGGTTTCCTCGCACCATGGCGTCTGTCGCGGTGAAGTTGGACACGAAGAAGGTGTCGTAGCCGCCGTCGTTCTTGAACGTGTTGTTCTCGATCAGCAACTCCCGGGTCGGCTGGGTCACGCCCTCCGCGCCGATCTCGATGGCCGTGCTGCGGTTCTCCGCCCGCGGCCCCTTCTCCATGGTGTTGCCGGTGATGACCGCCGAGCCGCCATTGGGGATGTCGATCAGGTAGCTGGCCGTGCCGTTGGGGCCGTCCGTGATCGTGTTGCCGACGACCTCGGTCCGCTGGGCGCGAGACTTGATGTGGTGGCCCTGCCGCGTGTCGCTGAAATGCGACCCCTCGACGCGCAGCAACTTGGAGTTGCCGACGTAGATCGCGTGCGAGCAGGCCTTCTCGCAGGTGCCGTTCCGCTCGAACACGCTGTTGCGCACGACCACCGTCGAGCCTTCGGTGCCGGTCAGGATGCCGTTCTGGTCGTTGATAAAGCGCACGCCTTCGACCAGCAGCTTCTCGCCCTCCCCGCGGATGCCTGCGCCGTTCGCGTCCGGCACCCGGGCGCGGGTCAGCGTCAGGTTGCGGATGGTGATGTCGGCGCCCGCAGTGATGAACAGCGCCTTGCCGCCGCAGGACTTGTCGGTGATGACCACCTTGTCGGCGTCGCCCACGCCCTCCACCGTCAGCTTGTTGGCCTCCCACGTCGCACAGTCGAAGTACTCGCCGGGGTAGATCTTGACGGTGTCGCCGTCCCGGGCGGCGGCGGCGGCAAGGGACGGCATCTTGAAAGCCTTGCCCTCCCCGACTTCGAGCACCCGGGCTTGGGCGCTTGCAGCGAAAGCGGCGAACGTCCCTGCCAGGACAGCCAGTCGGGCGCGTGATGTGGCCATGGTCGTGCTCCTCCATCCGGTCGATACACTATCCAACCAAACAGAACGGCGCAACTCAGGTGCCGACGCGGGCGCTCGGGACCAAGGTGCAGCCGGAGATGCGCCACGTCCCGGCGGAGTCGCGCTCCATGCTGTAGAGCGCCAGCTCCAGGGCGCCGTCCGGACCCACCAGCTCGACCTCCTGCACCACCGCGCCGTCGCCGAGACGCAGCCCGGTGAACTCCACCGCGCGGGGCCGGTGCACGGCGGGATAGGCATGGCGCACCATGTCGAGGAAGCGGCCCGGCGTGCCGAACTGATCCTGGATGCCGGGAGAGGCAATGCCGAACGCGGCCTCCGCGTCGTCGTGCCGGAACGCTTCGATCTGATGGGCGATCACGCCCCGGATCGCCTCGCGATCAGCAGCGGACAGGTCGGCCTGGGCTTGGGCCTGGGCCTGGCCGGGTCCAATCGTCGCACACAGGAACAACAACGCAACCATGACCCGGCGCATCCTCTCAGTCCCGGTCTGCGCTGCTGGGCACCAATTTCAGGCCGGTCAGGGCGGCGTGGGGCCGCCCGGACGCGAGCGGCCCGGCCATCGCCCGATGGAACGCGCGCAGGATCGGCGCCGGCGACAGCTCCTCCGGCGTCAGGAACAAGCCCCAGCGGCGCGCCAGCCCGCCCAACGCCGTCCGGCTTGACCAGATCGCCATGGGCAGCGCCATGACCAGCCCGAACACCAGCGGCGCGCACCAGGCCAGCATCGCCGCGTTGGTTTGCAGCAGGACCAAGAGCCAGCCCAGGCCCAGGAACAACGTGCCCCGCAGCCGCATCCAGCCCTCCGCCCAGGACACGCCGCGGTTGTCGCGCGGCTGTGCGTCCCAGCGGACCGTCTGGCCGAGCAGCAAGGCTGCGACGTAGCGGGTGTAGAGGACGATCAGCGTGGCCGACACCCCGAGCGCGGCCACCTGCTCCAGCGCCGCGCTGGCAAGGAGGCGGGCGCGTCCGCCGTAGGACCGCGCCTCGCGGTCGTCGAACAGCGCCGTCCCCAGGCTCAGCAGCTTGCCGGCATACAGCAGCCCGAGCACCAGCGCGGCCAGGGCGCCGTGCGCGGCCCCGCCGCCGAGCAGCACCGCAGGTACGAAGCCGCCGCCCATCGCCGCGTCCAACGTCGCGAGAGCCAGGAACAGCACCGCCAACGGGCCGGAGATGTAGTGCAGGACGCCGTAGCCCAAGTGGAACCGGCCGACCGGACGCAGCCCCGAGTGGTCCAGCAGCCGGGCGTGCTGCAGGTTGCCCTGGCACCAGCGGCGCTCCCGGCTGGCGAAATCGACGAGGTTGGCCGGAAGCGCCTCGTAGCTTTCCGCGACCTGCGGCAGCACCCACACGTCCCACCCGGCGCCGCGCATCAGCCCGGCCTCCACCACGTCGTGGCACAGGATCTCGCCGCCGAACGGCTCCCGCCCCGGCAGGACGGGCAGCCCGCAATGCGCGACGAACGGCGCGATGCGGACGATGGCGTTGTGGCCCCAGTAGTTCGCGTCGCCCTGCTGCCAGAACGTCAGACCCTCGATCAGCATGGGCGTGTAAAGCCGCGCCGCGAACTGCTGCACGCGGGCGAACAGCGTTTCCCGGCCCACGGGGTAGGGCACGCTTTGCACGATGCCGACCTTCGGGTTCGCGTCCATCAGGCCGATCAGGGTCGCAAGCGTGCCGGCCCCCATCAGGCTGTCGGCGTCCAGCACGACCATGTAGTCGTAGCGGCCGCCCCAGGCGGCGCAGAAATCCAGGAGGTTGCCCACCTTGCGGCCGGCGTTGCTGGCGCGGCGCCGGTAGTGCAGCGTGGGCGCGCGGGCACGGAGCGCCGCGAACGCCCGCGTCTCCTCCGCGGCGATGGCGGGGTCCTGCGTGTCGGACAGCACGAACAGGTCGATGTCCTGCAGCCCGGAGGCGGCGATGGCCTGGGACATCATCTCCATCGCCGCGAACACGGCGCGCGGGTCTTCCTGATGGATCGGCATGACCAGCGCCGTGCGGCTCCGCCCGGAGGGCGTCGCCGCGACGAGCAGCGTTCGACCGGACAGGCGGGCCAGGAAGCCCAGCACCGTGGGCCAGCCCGTCAGCGCCGCGTACAGGACGTTGACCGCCAGCAGCACGAGCAGCGGCCAGCGCAGCGGATCGGCGGTGCCCGCCGCGAGCCACGCGGCAAGCGCCGTGGCCAGCGCCGTGGAGCCAAGGACGGGCACGATGAAGGCCGCCCGCCGCAGCCGGCCCGGCATAGCGCAGAGCGTATTGACCCGGCAGAGGCTTGCGGCCGCCTGGTCCATCACGAGCGAGTCACGGAGCGGTTGCATCTTCATTGCCGGTTCGGCCTGTACCCAGAAAGGAGGTGAGACGGCAATGATCTTACCCCTACAATATGGCCGCCTAATGGCTGCCCGGCAGCAGATCCAAGGCAGCGGCCGAAGCCGTCAAGAAGCGTTCCGCCGGGCGGCCCTGGCCTTCGCGCACGGCGAACTCCCGCAGCGCCGCCGCAAGCCGGGCGGGACCGCCGAACTGGAAGCCGATCTGGCTGCCGTAGGCGCAGGATGCTGCGATCTTGCGCTCCAGCCCGGCCGCGATTCCCACCGCGCGCTCGCGAAGGCCCGGCCCGATATGATTCAAAACCGCGTTCGTGTCGCGGAGTGCGTAGGGCGTGTCCCGGTAGAAGGCAAGATGCCGCGGCGCCGCTTTCTGTACGGCGCGGATCATCTGCCGATGGTCCACGTGGTTGCCGAGGCCCTGGGGCGCCATCACCAGGTCCGGCTGCAGTTCGTCCGTCAACGCCGCGATGCCGTCCGAAAGCGGGCGCCACACCGCGTCGTCCGCATGGATCACGCCGAACAAAGCGGGTGCGGACCCGTAGCCCCGGTGCGGCGCTTCCGGCAGGTCGAGCCAGCGCAGGTCGGCCACGCCCAGGATGACCGAAGCGGCCCGGTCCTCCTCCCGCCGCAGCGCCATGTAATCGACCTCCGGCCCCAGGCCCTTGTCGAGTTGGCAAGCCAGCGCGAACCCCGTCGCCGGCAGCACGGTCGCCGTGAAAGCCGTGGCCATGACGCAGCGCCAGCCTGCGTCGGCCAGTTGCACCATCAGCCCGCCGCAGGAGAACGCGGCATCGTCGAGATGCGGAGACAGAACCAGCGCGGTCGGCATCTACAACAGATGTGGCTCGATACGGAATCGACAGGGGGTGATGGGCAACTCCGATGACCAATGGAGGTCCGGCTTCCGCCCGGCGACGGCCGCGTAAACGTCCATGATCTGGCGGCCGACCTTGGACCATGAATAAACGGCGCGGCATTCGCGCAGCGCTCCGTCCGCCAAGCGCCGGCGGAGCGCGCCGTCGCGCAGCACGCGGCGCAGCGCCTCTGCCAGCCCGTTCCGGTCGCCGGGTTCGGTCAGCAGGCCGTTCTCGCCGTCGCGGATGCAATCGACCACGCCGACGGAGCGGCAGGACACGACGGCAAGACGGGTCGCCATCGCTTCCAGGATCGTGTTGCTGAACCCCTCGGCGTAGGTGGGCGAGACGAAGATGTCGGCCTGGCGGTACACCGCGGGAACGTCGGCATACTCGACGTATCCGGTCATCTCCGCCACGCCCCGCAGGCCCAGCAGCGGGATGGAGGCGGCGGTCTCCTCGAAGGTCGGCCCGATGCCGGAGATCAGCAGCCGGAACCGGTCCCCGGTCTCCCGCACCTGGCGCGCGGCGTCCAGCAGGTCCAGCACGCCCTTCCGGGCATCGACCCGGCCATGATAGAGCACGACGGGCGGATCGGCCTCCGCACGGGTCGGGTCCGGGTGGAAGCGCCCGACATCGACGGCGCCGGGCACGACCGTGAAGCGGCGCCGGTCGGTGCCGAGGCGCTGCACCACTTCATCCGCAAAGGATTCGCAGCCGATCAGCACGGCGTTGGCGTGGTCCAGCACCCGGGTCATCGCCAGCCGGTGCGTTTCGCAGCAACTGCCGACCCAGTGCCCGTCGCCGCCCTGGATCGACACCACGTTGGGCACGCCGAGCCGGCGCGACGCTTGGAGCACCGCCCAGCCGCAGGGATAGCCGTATTGGGCGTGCAGCACGTCGAAGGGCCGGCGCGCGTGCTCGGCCGCCATGGCCTCCACCATGGCGTCCACGTCGCGCTCGAAGTCGCCGCCGTCCTGTTCGCCGAGCTGCTCCAGGCCGATCACGCGCACGCCGGGCACCTCGGGCGGCGGGCCGCCGCCGTACACCTTGCGGCCGAACGCATCGCCGCGGTACTGGCTGATCATCGTCACGTCGTGCCCGGCCGCGACCAGCTCGCGCAGCAGGTTCAACGCATAGACGCTCATGCCGGAGATCGCCGGGAAGAAGCGCCGGCTGACGAAGCAGATCCTCATGCGGCGGCTTTCAAGAAGGCCAGCGACGCCGGGATGATCGAATCGGCGCGGTGGCTTTCCCGCGACATCTCGACGCAGACCAGCTTCCGGAAGCCGACGGACTGCAAAGCGCGCAGCACGCCGGGCACGTCCATGTCGCCCTCCCCGAACGGCAGGTGGACGTGGACGCCGCGCTTCATGTCCTCGATCGTCACAGTGCCGAGGTGCGGCGCGAAGTCCTTGACCGCGGCGGCCGGGTCGCGCTCGCCAGTGACGACGCAGTGCCCGGTGTCTAGCGCCAGGCGCAGCCCGGGGATGCCCAGCGCGGCCCAGTCATCGACGGTCTCGATCAACATTCCGGGTTCCGGCTCCAGCGCGGCGACGGTGCCCAGGGCCTCCGCCCGGCGCGCAACCTGCTCGGCCCCCCGGCGGAGCCAACCCCGGGCGTCGCCGAGGTCCACCCCCGGCTTCGGCACGCCCGCCCAGAACGACATGGCATCGGCCCCTGTCTCGGCGGCAACTTCCAGCGCGCGGAACAGGAACTCGACCCGGCGCGCCCGGCCCTCCGGGTCGGCGGCGAGCAGCGTCGGCTCGTGCTTGGCGCGCGGGTCCAGCAGGAAGCGCGCCCCGGTCTCGACCACGCAGCCCAGGCCCAGTTGCCGCAGCCGCCCGGCCACCCGCCGAAGCTCTGCGGCGAAACCCTCCGCGAACGGGTCGAGATGGTGGATGTCGAGCGTCAGCGCCACGCCGTCGTAGCCCGCGTCCGCGATCAGCGCCAAGGCGTCGTCGAGCCGGTGGTTGGCGGCGCCGTTGGTGTTGTAGGCGAAACGCAGCGTCACGGCCGTTCCATCGCGATGGGGGCGCTATGCACCTCGGGTTCCCGATACAACGGATACAAGCCGCCGACAATGCGGTCCACCGCCGCGATGTCCAGCCAAGGCTCGCCGCCCAGGCGCTCCGCCGCGCCGGGCGGCAGGCGCACCGGGGCAGCGCCTGCCGGCGGCGTGCCCAGGCCGACCAGCTTGCTGCCCCGCTCCGTCAGCTTGCGCACCCCGCGCTCGCCGATGCGGTGGTAGCTCATGGTCTCGACCTCAAGCCCCGGCACCACGGCCTTGACCACGTGCACGCCGGGCGCGTGCAGCGGCGAGTAGTCGAGATACAGGATCTCCATGCCGGCGGAGGCGAAGCGCCGGGCCAGCTCCTCGACCAGCCCGGTGCCGGACAGCGGGCCGTCCCAGGTCGGCAGGGCGTCGAAGCGTTGCACGTTGCGCCGGGACAGCACGGTGTCGGCCAACAGGGCTTTGAGCGACCGTTGGTCCAGGCCCAGCCACTCCACCATGGCGCGCAGGCTGCGGCTCTCCTCGCCGCCCAACGTATGATAGGCGCGGAACCGCTCCAGGTAGCCCGGCGGCGCCACGCCCGCGATGTCCGCCAGCGGCGCGTGGCTGAACACCTTGCGCATCCGGGCGGCGGCGAACTCGAACACCGCCTTGCGCAGCGCGTGCTCGCGGTCGAGCGAGGCCGCCTCGCCCGCCGCCGTCACCATGATCGGGTAGGGTGCCGCCACGCCGTCGCGCTCGGCGCCGACGCAGTACACGTTGGCGGTGCCGAACTCGGTCGTGGCGAACTTCGGGATCGCGTCGATGCCGAGTCCACGCAGGCGGTCGAGTAAGGCCAGGGTGCGCGGGTCCGCCGGCCCGTCGCCTAGGTCGAGCGCGATGCCGCGGTCCATGGCGCGGAAGCCGAGGCCGTTGCCGTCCCGCTGCAGCAGCTCGCACAGCCCATGCCCGATGGCGAAGTCGAGCGTCGGCCCGGCGCCCAGCCCGTTGGTGATCGGCGTCGTGAACGGCACGTAGCCCGGCGACAGGTCGCCCACCGAGCAGGCGGCGATGTCGATGGGCAGCCACACCGTCTCTCCGCCGGGCCAGCGGCGTGCCGGCACCCACTCAAGCGTGGTGTCGCCATCGACCGGGCTGCCCGCTGGCAGGCACAAGGTCAGGGGGTCGGCCACCTGCCGCGCGCCCGCCTCGGCCCGCAGGGCGTGGAAGCTGGCGCGCTTGCGCTCCATGCGGTGGATCTCGGTCGCGGAATGCACGGCCTCCGCCAACTCCCCCGTCGTGCCGATGATGGCGCTGTCGTCGTCCACGCCGTAGCCGACGCCGTGCGGCGCCACTCCGTGCCAGCGGGTGCCGTCCCTGTTCAGGAAGATTGCGTTCCAGCAGGACACGCCGGTGCGGTCGAGCGGCGTGAGCGAGAACAATTCCACCCGGCCTTCCGGCATGGAGGCGACGTAGGCGGCTGCGGCGTCGGGCAGCGTGGGCGGCAGGAAATGCTCTGTCATCGCTCGATCTGGCTAGGGCGGGTCAACGCCGTTCTTATGCAGTGCTACAGCGCGCCCGGCGACGAGGTTTCGAAGGACGGCCGGGCCATGGCTTGCGCCCGAAGCACCAGGGCCATGATGTCCAGGTCGCGCGTGGCGCCGAACGCGAAGGGCTGCGCGCCCAGCACGGCGTCGGCGAAGCTTTCGACCTGGTTGAGGAACGGGGAACGCTCCGCGCCGGGAACAGGGACGGGCTGCACCACGCCGGTCGCCGCATCGATCCACTCCAGCGTGCCCCCGGCGGTCTGCCCCATGGTGTCGGTGGCGACCGCCTGTCCGGCAGTGCCCACGACCTCCAGCCGGCGGCGCGGCAGGGTTTCCGGGCAGTTGTAGGCGACGTGCATCTGCACCATCACCCCGGAGCGCGACCGCGCCATCAGCAAGGCCCCGTCCTCGACGGTGTAGCGGTGCACGCGGGCCTGGCCGATTGCGGCGACATCCACCAGGTCCTCGTTTAGCAGATAGGACGAAAGATCCAGACCATGCGGCGCCAGGTCCATCAGCGCGCCACCGCCCGCACGCGCCGGGTCGATGCGCCAGTTGTCCCCCACGCCGCCCGCCGCCCAATCGGCTGGCAGCCAGCAGGCATAGACGATGCGGACTGCAGTAACAGTGCCGAGCCGGCCCTCGGCGAGCAGCGACGCCAGCGTGCGGTGCGCCGCGTGGAAACGCTGGTCAAAGGCGGTCGCATACAGCACGCCGGCGCGGCTGCACGCGGCGACCATGGCCTCGGCGTCCGCCATCGTGGTCGCCATCGGCTTTTCGCACAACACGGGCAGGCCGGCTGCCGCCGCGGCCTCGACCAGCGCGCGGTGCGCGTGGTTGGGCGCCGCGACATAGACGGCGCCAAGTCCCGGCGTTGCGAGGAAATCGTCGAGTCTCGCATGGGCTGGCGCGCCGAACAGCTTGGACGCCTGCTGCCGCGAGGCGGCGGACGGGTCGAACAGGGCGGCCAGCCGCCCGTTGCGCGAGGCTTGGATCGCCGGGCCGGCGTAGTCGCGCGCCACCCAACCGCACCCGGCGATGCCCCAGTCCAGCGTCACCATTGCTGCGGCAAGTCCAGCAGCACCCGGCGACGGGCAAGGCCGTCGGTCGCGGCGTCGGTTCCCGCCACCGCCCGCTCCGGCGCGTCCGACCGCAATGGGTAGGTCGCCAACGGCCCATACTCCCGCTCGTAGCGCTCCGAGGGCCACCGGATTTCCGGCCCGGCGTAGAGCGGGTTGCGGCGCAGCACCGCTCCGGGCGGCGGCATGGCCAGCCCGCCTGCGAGGGCACGGGGCGCGGCGGAACCGGTCGCCCAGGCCACAGCCGCAGCGTCGGCAAGCCCGTCCGCATCGATAGGCACCGGTGCGCGCGCCTCGATCAGCGCTTGGGTCAGCTCCCGGTCGTCGTACAGCATCGGCCTCCCGAACAGCGCGGCGTAGCCGGCCGGCGGCAGCGGGTCGCCGGCGGAGAGGTTGTCCACCAGGGCGTTGTGCGCGTGCCCGACCAGCACGCGCCCGCCGGGGCCGGCCACCCGCAGCATCTCGACCGCCACATGCGGCTTGTCCGGCAGGAAGTAGAAGGCATCGTGGCAGAACACCAGTTCGGCGGACCCTCCGGCCACCGGCCAGGGCGCCGCCGCGTCGAAGCACACCAGCCGCGCCGCCGGCGCCAGGTAGCGCCGCGCCAGCCAAAGCTTGGCGAACACGATGTCCGCCCCGGCGACGAGGGGGGCGAAGCGGGCGAACTCGCGCAGGTAGTGCCCGGCGCCGCACGCCAGCTCGAACACGCAGGAAGGATCGTTCCAATGCGCCTCGGCCAACGCCAGGCCGGACAGGAACGTGGGGTCCGACCAGCGGTGCGCGAAGTAGGTGCCGACGGGACCGAACGCCAAGGCGTTCATCGCCGCGCGGAAGGTGAAGCCTTCCGGCTGGTCCGCCAGCACGGCCCGGTCGCTCTCCGAAGGCGGGGGCATGCGCGCCCAGTTGTCCTGGTCGCCCAGCAGCAGCACCAACGCCCGCCGCGCGTCGCCCCCGTCGAGCGCCGCAAGCGCCGCATCGGCCAGGCCGCGACGGTCGGCGCGCAGGAACGGGATGTCCGACACGATTGGCCAGCGTTCCGGGCCGGCGGCAAGGGAGTGCGGCGTGTCCGTGGCCAGCACCCGACCGGACACCGGGCTGGTCAACGCGCCGTCCGGCCAGCGTGTCACGGCAGCCCGGCATCCCGCAGCACCGCCTGATGGAAGCTTTGGACGGGGCCGGCATGCACCAGGTCCATGTCGTCCAGCGCCTGGTCCACCGTGAAGCGCGCCACTTGGTCGTAGTGCCGCATTTGCAGCACCCGGTCGATCACGTCCGCCGCATGGAACGCCCGGCCGACCGCTGTTGAGGCGTCGGGAATGGCCGCCAGCGCGGCGCCAACTGCTTCGGACAGCGGCGCGGGCAGCGTCGCAAGCTCACGGGCGAATAGGGATCGCATGACCGGGCCGAGATGGTCGCCCAGCAGCATCTCTCCCGCGAACCCACTGTCGGGCAACCGCGCATTGTGCAGGTGGTGCCCCATGCCGGCCAGGAACGCCGCCGCGGGGTCGGCCCCATAGCGCGGTGACAGGACGACTGCCAGCACCGCCACGACCATGCAATGGTCGCCATGGCCTTCGGGCGGCTCAAGGATGATCCGCGGCTTGCCCGGGCAGGTTGCGCCGGCACGAGGCTGACGGATCAGCGCTTCGGCGAACTCCGGCGCCGGCCCGGGCCGAAGCGTTTGGCCGAGCCGGCCCCGAAGCCTTGCGGCCAGCACCGAGTTGATCGGGGCTGAAACCTCGTCGAAGGAACGCCTCAAGACCGCGACCGTCTCGGCCTCCGTCAAATCGGCATCGAGCAGCACGGCGCGGTCGATGCCGCCAAGCCGCACGGCTGCAATCGCATCGGCGGTGGCCAGCAGGGCCACGTCGAGCGGAGCCTGGCCCGCCAGCAAAGCACCCCAAGCGCCGCGGAACAGCCGAGAGGCCAGGCTGTCCGGGCTGGACGCATCCCGGACGCGCTTCAGGTCGCCAAGCTCCGCCGCGAGCGGCACGAAGCCGGCCAAGCCCGATGCTTGACCGCCCAAATCGTCCAGCACGCCGCTAACCCACGGCTCCCACCCTACGCCGCCAGCCAGTCCAGGAGCGCGCGCTCCTGCACCGGGAAGCTGTGCTCCTCCCGCTTGCCGGCCGGGGTCATCGGCGCCTTGAAGAACAGACCAAGCTGCTCCTGGATGCCGCCTGCGCCGCGCTGCCGGGCCAGGTCGAGCACCCGGGCGATCTCGATCACCAACGGCGCCGCAAGGATGCTGTCGCGGCAGAGGAAGTTGACCTTGAGCTGCATCTTCTGGCCGAGGAAGCCGACGAGGTCGATGTTGTCCCAGGCTTCCTTGTTGTCGCCGCGCGGCTTGTAGTAGCGGATATCGACGATGTGGTCCTCGACGGGATAGCCGAGGATGTCGTCGAGAACCGACCCCTTGGTGTTCAGCTTGCTTTTCAGGCTGTCGGGATTGTCCAGCGCCAGGCCGTCGCGGTTGCCGAGGATGTTGGTGCTGAACCAGCCTTCCACATACAGACTGCGGCTGCGGAACGCTGGGGCGAGGACCGTCTTGATGAAGGTCTGGCCCGTCTTGCCGTCTTTGCCGGCGACCGGGACGTTGCGGCGCTCGGCCAAGGTGGTCAGGGCCGGGATGTCGGCGGCCAGGCTCGGCGTGAAGTTGCCGTAGGGCACGCCCTCGACGATCGCGGCGTAGGCGTACAGCATGGCCGGGCTGATGGCCGGGTCGCTGCTGTCGAGGCCCTTCTCGAACCCCTCCGGCGTGTGCAGCGCGCCGGCCGCCTTGTCGGGCCACCGCTCGACCGAGGCCAGGTTCACGACCACGAGGTTCTCGATCCCCGAGGTTTCGCGGTAGCGGCGGATGTCCTCGCGTATGCGGTCCACGGCTTCCCGGTGCGACCCTGCGGCCACCTTGTTGGCGCCGTCCACGTTCTTGCAGAAGTCAACGCTGCCCACGGCGGGCCAGGGCGTCATCCCGCGCAGCGCAGGTCCCACCATTCCCGCCTGCTCGCCGTCCAGCACCCGGTGCTCGCGTACCGCGTTCTCCAGGTTCTCACCGTGCAGGTCCCAGCCTGCGAAGTGCAGGTTGCGGTAGGCCACGATCCCGGACGCGCCCACGCCGGCGAGCGGCAGCCCCGCCATGTCGTTCGAGCCGGCGCGCAGCATTTCGATGCCCGCTGCCGCCGTGGTGGCGACGGCGCCGCCGAGGCCTACGACAAGCACGCCAACACGCCGTCCTGTCGTGGACACGTCTAGCCCGGTATCAGGCATCAGGATTTCTCTTCTTGTTGAGGGCCGCACCCGGAATGGGGGCCTTGTGGTAGAAGGGGGGACATAAGCGCCAAAGGCAGCATGAGAAGGCGATCATGTTTGCTTTGTGACAGTAAGAATGCAACCTCGACTTCGGCCAAGGCCACGCGCCTTAATGCCGTCACGCAGAGAAGTCGAGCCATGTGGACCCGCCATATGGCGAAATTCAGGCATGTCCGCGGCCCGCTTGCGTCGCCTACGCGCGCATGTCCGGGCCGCTCTCGCCATCCTCGGGGTCGGTGTCGTCGAGGGCCTGGCCGGGAAAGCTGTGATCCCCGGCATGCGTGACAACCTCGTGCTCCAGACGCCCGGCTGTGCGGTCGAGCACGAATACTTTACCGATCCCCTCCGACTCCGCGACCCGCGTCGCGGCGGACACTGCCTCGTCCAGCGACATCGGCGTGCCATCGGCACGGACGGGCTGCACCGCCTCGGAACGGCCCGGCGGTCCCGTTAAGGTGATTTGGGTCACGATCTTGCGAGGATCGTCCTCGTCAAAGCGGCGCAGGACGATGACACGGCCCGCTTGCCCCTCGGGCAACGGGTCGTGCGGGTCCAATCTCCGGATCTCAACGGTATTTGGCATGTGCGCCGCCTCCACAGTCCATAACGGAAACAGTCGGGCCAAGTTCACCTGAGCTTGACGCCAAAATGGCCTGCCCGTGGAAAGGTCATGCGTCCTGCCTCCTCGGCCCGGCGCCGCTTTGCCGGCCACAGGGTTTTGTGATCCAAGGCGCGTCACGGCGGCATCCAGGGACGGCCATGCCGGATGGGGAGCGGCGCAACTTGCGCCGGGAGAGATTTTCATGGGTGACGACCTCGACCAAGCCGATGGCATCGGCGGCAAGCACGCGGCGGCGCGGCAGTTGGCGGAGCAGGCCCTCCGCGCCCCGGCCGGGGGCGACGAGGAGGAAGCCGAGCGGCTGTTCGCCGACGCGGAGCGGGCCGACCCGCAAGCGGTGGCCGCCGTGCTGGAGGAGCATCGGGACGACCCGGCGCCTGCCGCCGCGGCGGCGCCGCAGGACGACGCCGAGCTGGCTGCGGAGGCCCGCACCGTCGAGCCGGGGGCCAACGCTCCGAGCCGCGCCGGCGTGCCCGGCCGGGGCAGCGGGGCGGACAGCCAAGGCACCTGACCGCGCCGCCAACCGATTGAAAAATCCGGCATCGCGCGGCATATGGCCGCGGCACGACAGCGGCCGCTCGCCAGCCTGGAGGAGATCGCGATGACCGACACGCAAACCGAAACCCACGAGTTCAGCGCGGAAGTCGGCCGCCTGCTCGACCTGGTCGTGCATGCCCTCTACTCCGACCGCGAGATCTTCCTGCGCGAACTGGTCGCCAACGCCGCCGACGCGACGGACCGCCGCCGGTTCGAGGCGTTGACTGCCCCTGCCCTGGCGCTGCCGCCCGACGCCAGCGTCCGCATCGTGCCGGACAAGGCCGCGCGCACGATCCTGATTGCGGACCAGGGCATCGGCATGGACAAGGCCGAGTTGGCAGCGAACCTCGGCACCATTGCCCGGTCCGGCACCCGCCGCTTCGGCGACGCGGCGGCCGCGGCGAAGCCCGAGGAGAAGGTGAGCCTCATCGGCCAGTTCGGCGTCGGCTTCTACTCGGCCTTCATGGTGGCCGACCGCGTGGAGGTGACGAGCCGCCGCGCCGGGTCGGAGGAGGCGTGGACCTGGGCGTCGGACGGCGCGGGCGCCTTCACGCTCACCCCGGCCACGCGGGACGCGCCTGGCACAAGCGTCCTGCTGCACGTCAAGGCCGATGCGGAGGAGTTCCTGGAGCCGATCCGGCTTGAGACGATCGTGCGCAAGTGGGCGGACCACATCACCGTGCCGATCACGGTCGCGACCGAGGGCGCAGACAAGCCCGCCAACGCCGGCACCGCGCTGTGGCGCAAGCCGAAGGCCGAAGCGACGCCTGAGCAGTACAAGGAGTTCTACCGGTCGCTCGGCCACTACGACGAACCCTGGGCCACCCTGCACTGGCGGGCTGAGGGGGCGCTCGAGTACTACGCCCTGCTGTTCGTGCCGGGCGTCCGGCCGTTCGAGGCGGTAGAGGGCGTACGGGAAAGCCGCGTGCGCCTGCACGTCCGCCGCATGTTCATCACCGACGAGGCCGGGCTGCTGCCGCCCTGGCTACGCTTCGTGCAGGGCGTGGTGGACACCGAGGACCTGCCGCTGAACGTCAGCCGCGAGATGCTGCAAGCGACGCCGGTGCTGGCCCGCATCCGCAAGGCGGTGACCAACCGCGTGCTGGGCGAGCTGAAGTCCCGCGCCAAGGATGCGGACGACTTCGCCAAGCTGTGGGAGAACTTCGGCGCGGTCTTGAAGGAGGGCGTCTGGGAGGACGCCGAGCACCGCACGGAGTTGGCGTCGCTGATGCGGTTCCGTTCTTCCGCCCAGGAGGGCTGGACCGGGCTGGACGGCTACGTCGAGCGCATGAAGCCGGAGCAGGACGCGATCTTCATCCTGACCGGGGACGACGCCGACGCGCTGTCCCGGTCGCCGCAGTTGGAGGGCTTCAAGGCCCGCGGCGTCGAGGTGCTGCTGCTGACCGATCCCGTTGATACCTTCTGGCCGGAGCGGCTGGCCGAGTGGAGCGGCAAGCCGATCCGCAGCGTGACCCAGGGCGGCATCGACCTGTCGAAGCTGCCGGTCGTGGCCGAGCCGGCGGGCGAGGCTGCCGACATGGACAAGCTGCTGCCCGCATTGAAGGCGGCGCTGGGCAACGCCGTGGGCGAGGTGCGCGCGACCGACCGGCTGGTCGATAGCGCCGTGGTGCTGGCCGCCGCGGGGTTCGGCCCGGATTTGCAGATGCAGCGGCTGATGCGGCGGCACGGGCAGGCCGGCATGGGGCTGCCCCCGGCGCTGGAGGTGAACCCGCGCCACCCGCTGATCCGCAGCCTGTCGAAGCAGCTTGAGGCCGGCGCGGACCTGACCGACACGGCGCACACCCTGCTCGACCTGGCGCGGGTGCAGGACGGGGAGATGCCCTCCGACCCGGCCGCCTTTGCCCGGCGCGTCACCGCCGCCCTGGCTGCCTGACCGACCGCCGCCAGCGGACCAGCCGGGCTAGTGGGTCGGCAGGATGGGCGGCGCATTCGTTGAAGCGCTGCTGACACTCAGCGAGGTTCCCGCGGTCGTCGGGATGCTGAAGGACTGCACCCCGTTGGTGTAGAGCACCGCGCCCAGCACCACGTGCTGCATGTCCACGTCCATCGAGTCCACGTAGAGGTTGCGGTCCGTCGCGGCAGTCCCGCCCCAGGCGTCGTTCAGGAACGCGACCGACGCGGTGTGCGGCCCGTCCGGAAGCGGAACCAAGAAGGAGATCGCCTGCTCCTGGCCCAGCGCGTGCGATGCGGCGATGGTCTGCACCCCGCCGACCTGCTTCCCGTCGATGCTGATGATCGCCTGCGCGTCGCCCTGCCAGGAATCTTCGGACAGGTTGAGCGCGATGCTGTGTTCGCTGGGGCCGATCGGCGAGGCCAGGTTCAGCGCCGGACGGGCGGCCAGCGCCGTCGTCCCGGTCTGCGCAACCGTGCCGAGCGTCTTGGCCGTGCTGCCCAGGCCATAGACCTGGTTGCCGTCCATCGCCGCCGGGGCGCTGGTTGCGTTCCATACGGCGACGCCGCCCGCCTTGTCGTTCACGACCGTGTTGCCGCGCACGGCCAAGGCGGAGTTGGGATTGAGGTTGCCCTCCTCCCCGAACGCGATGATGACGGGGTTGGAGGTGTTCGCCCCCTGCTGGATCAGGTTGCCCTGGATCAGCGCGTTGCCGCCCTGCGGCAAATCGACCTCGTAGCTCGCGTTGCCGGCATTATTTTGGATGCGCGACCCGGTGATGGTCGTGTTCAGCGCCCGGCTCTTGACCTCGTGGCCCACGACGGCGTCGTGGATGTAGCTGTCCTGGATCGTGAGCTGCTTGACCGCGCCGACGTAGATGTTGTGGGTCAGGCCGTTCCCGTTGCCGTTGTGCCCGAACTCCGAGTCCTTGATCGTGATCGTGCCCTGGGCGTCGGCGGCGCCGAGCAGCCCGTTCTCGTTGTCATGAAAGTACGAGTTGGTGATCGTGAGATTTCCCGCTTCGTAGCGGATGCCCGCGCCGTTCTTGTCGGCCACCTTGGCGCCGGAGAACTCGAAGTGGTCCACCGTCACGTCGGCGTCCGTGGTCAGGATGGCCTTGCCGTTCGTCGGCGGCACGGTGGCGACCATCCGCACCATCCCGCCGATGCCTTGCAGCGTGATCTTGTGGGTGACGGTCGCGAAGTCGTTCACGTATGTCCCGGCCCGGACCAGCACCACGTCGCCGTCCCGTGCCGCCGCGACCGCATCCGCAATGCGCTGGAACTGCTGGTTCGCGCCCACCATCAATGTTGCCATTCCGCCCCTCCCCGTTTGCTGCCGACCACGCCGAGCCGCCATGCGAGGCTGGGGGCCGAAGCCCTCGGCCAAGGTGAACAGGGACGCTGCCCGGGCATCCGAAATTTCACTTTTCCGTGATACCGGAGTCCGCCGGGACCGTCAACCGGTGTCGCAACGAATCGCAGGCCGTCGGTGCCGCGGCCAGGAGGATCAGCGGACGGTGCGGAACCGCTCCACGGCGGACACCAAGGCCCGGCGCACGCCCGGCTCCAGCGCCGAGTGCCCGGCGTCGGGGATCACGGTCAGCCGGGCGGCGGGCCAGGAGGCCGCGAGTTCGAAGGCGGTGCGCGCCGGGCAGATCATGTCGTAGCGGCCCTGGACGATCTCGGCCGGCAGGTGGCCGATCCGGTGCATGCCGCCGAGCAGCCCGCCTTCCGGCAGGAACAGGTCGTGGGCGAAGTAGTGCGCCTCGATCCGCGCCAGGCCCAGCGCCGTGCGGTCCTGCGCGAAGGACGCCACGGTGTCGGGGCTGGGCAGCAGGGTGCTGCACGACCCCTCATAGACCGACCAGGCGCGGGCGGCGGCGATATGCACGGCGGGGTCGGGGTGGACCAGGCGCCGCAGGTAGGCGCCGAGCACGTCGCGCCGCTCCTCGGGCGCCAGGTGGCCCAGGAATGCCGCGTGCGCGTCCGGAAACACCGCGCCCAGGCCGTGCAGGAACCATTCGACCTCGGTCCGCCGGCCCAGGAACACGCCGCGCAGCACCAGGCCGCGCACCCGGTCCGGATAGGCCTGCGCGTAGGCGAGGGCCAGGGTGGACCCCCAGGACCCGCCGAACAGCAGCCAGCGCTCGATGCCCAGGTGGCGGCGCAGCGTCTCGATGTCGGCCACGAGGTCGGGCGTGGTGTTGTGCGCCAGGCTGCCCAGCGGGCGGGACCGCCCGGCGCCGCGCTGGTCGAAGATCACCACGCGCCAGAAGTGCGGGTCGAAGAAGCGGCGGTGCACCGCGCCCGCCCCGGCGCCGGGTCCGCCGTGCAGGAACAGCAC
>CAXUIQ010000014.1:18729-22075 GCA_964250815.1 uncultured Acetobacteraceae bacterium | reverse complement strand
GCGGCAACCGTCCTGCCTTGGCACTCCGCCTTTGCCCCCGTTGCACGCCCCGACCCGGCCGCCTTCTCCGCCGCGACCGTCGAGCGCGGGCGCCAGTTGGCCGGGCTTGGCGCCTGCGCCGCGTGCCACACCGGCCCCGAGCTGGCGCGGTTCGGCGGCGGCCTGCCGCTCGACACGCCGTTCGGCCGCATCTGGTCCACCAACATCTCGCCC
This sequence comes from uncultured Acetobacteraceae bacterium, assembly GCA_964250815.1. GTDB lineage: Bacteria > Pseudomonadota > Alphaproteobacteria > Acetobacterales > Acetobacteraceae > CAHJXG01. Next base: position 21,862 of record CAXUIQ010000014.1, on the reverse strand, counting down.
AGCCCCACGGCCGGCATCGGCGCATGGTCCTACCCGGCGTTCGAGCGCGCGATGCGGGAGGGGGTCAGCCGCGACGGCCACCACCTCTACCCCGCGCACCCCTACGCCTCCTTCGCCGCGGCCACCGACGCCGACTTGCAGGCGCTGTACGCCCACCTGATGGCGCAGCCGTCCGTGGACGCCGCCGCGCCCGCGACCCGCCTTGCCTTTCCGTTCCGCATCCGTCCCTTGATGGCGGCGTGGAACGCCTTGTTCCTGCGCCGCGGCGGGTGGCAACCGGACCTGGCGCGCCCGGACGAATGGAACCGCGGCGCCTACCTCGTCGAAACGCTCGGCCATTGCAGCGCGTGCCACAGCCCGCGCAACGCCCTCGGCGCGGAGAAGGTGCGCGCGCATCTGGCCGGCGGGGTGGCCGATGGTTGGGAAGCGCCCCCGCTCACCGCGGCCTCCCACGCCCCGGTGCCATGGACGGCGGGCGCCCTCTACGACTACCTGCGCACGGGCGAGGCGGCGGCGCACGGCTCGGCAGCCGGGCCGATGGCAACGGTGGTGGCGGGGCTGGCGGCGCTGCCGGACGCGGACATCCGGGCGATGGCCGCCTACCTCGCGTCGGTGGCGGGGCACGAGGGCGGAGTGGACGAGGCGGCGCTGGCGCGGGCGGCCGAAACGCGCAGCCTGGCCATGGCCGCCGACAGCACGGGCGCGCGGCTGTACGCCGGGGCCTGCGCGTCGTGCCACGAGGCGGGCGGCCTCGTCTCGCTGGCGCTGAACTCGAACCTGCACAGCGCCCGGCCCGACAACCTGATCCAGGCGGTGCTGCGCGGGGTCGCGGCGGCGCGGCCCGTGCCGGGCGCGATGCCCGCCTACGCCGACAGCCTGAACGACGCGCAGGTGGCGGACCTGGCGGCGCACCTGCGGGCACGCTTCGCGCCGGGCAAGCCGGCCTGGACCGGGCTGGAGCGCAGGGTTGCCATGATCCGCGCCAGCGCGGGGCGCTGAGGCCGGCGCCACCCGGCCAAAGGGTTCCATGCGGCAGCGGGAGCACCGCCCCGTCAGGCCCGCCGCACCCCGGTGAACTGCACCAACCCCTTGGACACGCCGGTCAGGTCCGACCGGTAGGCGGTCGGCTGGTAGTACGACCCCAGCGGCAGGTAGGGCACGTCCTGCAAGGCCTGCTCCTGCATCCGGCGGGCCAGGGCGCGCCCGTCGGCCTCGTCCTCCGCGAACAGCCACTCGTCGCGCAGCGCCTCCAGCTTCGGCAGGGTCGGCCAGCCGTTGTAGGCGCCGTCCCCGTTGCCGCGCATCAACTGGTGGCTGCCCGGCGTGCCCATGTCGTAGCCGCCGGAGAACGCCGCGAACATGTGCCAGCCGCCCTTGTCCGGCGGCTGCCGGCTCACCGAGCGCTGCACGGTGGTGCCCCAGTCGGTCGCCACCACATCGACGTTCATGCCGAGCTTGCGCAGCATGTCTGCGCCGACCTCGGCGATGGCGTTGATGCGCGGCACGTCGGTCGGCTCCAGATAGACGATCTTCTCGCCCTTGTAGCCGGCCGCCGCCAGCTCGCGCTTCAGGTCGGCGAGGGCGTGCTTGCCGCTCAGCGCCTCCATGCCGGCGTCGTTGGCGAGCGGCGTCCCCGGGGTGAACAGGCCGCACTGGCTGTCGAACGGGGCGTTGCCGCCGACCACCGCCTCCATGAACTCCCGCTGGTTCACCGCGCGCAGCACCGCCCGGCGGACGAGGGGGTTGTCGAAGGGCGGAAAGATCTGGTTGAAGCGCAGGAAGCCGATCAGGCCCTTGGTCTCCACGACCTCGACCTTGAGCGCGCGGTTGGCCTGGAGCGACGGGACCAGGTCCATCAGCGGCTGCTCCACCCAATCGACCTCGCCGTTCCGGAGGGCTGCGACCTGGGTGGCCGGGTCGGGCGTGGTGATCCACTCCACCCGGTCGAAGTGCGCCGTGCGCGGCCCGGCGCAGAAGCTCGGCGCGCCCTCCCGCGGCACATAGCCCTCGAACCGCGCATAAACGTTGCGTGCGCCGGGCACGCGCTCGGCGGCGAGGTAGCGGAACGGGCCGCTGCCGACCATCTCGTTCAGCCGGGCGGTGGCAGGCGTCCGCGCCAGCCGCTCCGGCATGACCACGGCCATGGTGTTGGTCGGGTGCGCCAGGGCGTCGGGCAACAGGCGGAAGCGGCGCTTGAGGCGGAAGCGGATCGTCCTGTCGTCGGGCGCGGACAGGTCGGCGGTGGCGACGGCGAGCGCCTGGCCGAAGGCGTCGCCCACCCACCAGCGCTGGATGCTGGCCACCGCGTCCCGCGCCAGCACGGGGGTGCCGTCGTGGAACTTGAGGCCGTCGCGCAGCGTGAGGGTCCAGGTCAGCCCGTCCGGCTCGGTAGCGTAGCCGGCCAGCATCTGCGGCCGGGCGACGCCGGCCTCGTCCATGGCGAATAGGGTGTCGAACACCATCAGGGCATGGTTGCGCGTCACGAAGGCGCTCACGGCGGGGTCGAGCAGGGCAAGGTCGGCGTAGGGCACGAACTTCAGCGTGGTCGCGGCCTGCGCGCGCACCACCGCCGGGCAGGCCAGCCCGGCCGCCCCAGTCAATCCAGCTCCCAGCAGGCTGCGACGCCGCATCACGAGTCTCCGCTGCCGGGGCGCATCAGGCCACCAGGCGCCGCTCGGCCCGGCAGCGCATCAAAGGCTGGATGCGGGCGCCGAACTCGTCCAGTCCCACGAGGAAGTCGTCGAAGGTCAGCATGATGCCCTTCACCCCCGGCAGCGCAGCGATCTCGTCCAGCATCGCGGCCACCGTGGCGTGCGAGCCGACCAGGGTTCCCATGTTGAAGTTGATCGGCGAGGGCGACCGCAGCACCGCCGCCGCCATGGAGGTGGTGCCCGGTGCCGGGTCCTCCGCCGCCTTGCCGAGCAGGTGGGCCAGCGCCTCCTTGTCCGCCCCAGCCACGTAGCGGTCCCACTTGCGCATCGCCGCCGCGTCCGTCTCGTCCGCGATCACCATGTAGAGCATGTAGCTCCCCACGTCGCGCCCGGCGCGCCGGGGGGGGTGCACCCTTCAGCCGGGGCCCCCCGCGGCGCGGGCCCGGGCGGAGGCGGCCGGGTGCGGCGCTTCCTCGGCCCAT
>CAXUIQ010000014.1:0-18719 GCA_964250815.1 uncultured Acetobacteraceae bacterium | reverse complement strand
GCATGTAGCTCCCCACGTCGCGCCCGGCGCGCCGGGCGTGTTCCAACATGCGCGCGGGGACGCCGGCGGCGCGCGACGGCTCGTTCACGCCCTCGCCCAGCGCGAAGTTGAAGTCGCAGTGCTGGGCCGCGAACTCCATGCCCCGGTCGCTCTGCCCGGCGGACACCAGCTTGACCGGCGCCGCCGGGCGGGGGCTGAGCTTGCACGCTTCCATGCGGAAGTATTCGCCTTGCAGGTCGGACTGCCCGGTTTCCCAGAGGTCGCGCAAGATGCGCACGTATTCCGTGCTGTAGTCGTAGCGCTTGGCGAAGTGGTGGTCGCCGGGCCAGAGGCCCATCTGGCTGTATTCGACCTTGTGCCAGCCCGACACGACGTTGACCCCGAAGCGCCCGCCGGAGATGTCGGCGATCGTGCTGGTCATCCGCGCGACGATGGCCGGCGGGATGGTCAGCACCGCGACCGAGGCATAAAGCCGGATGCGCGAGGTGACGGCGGCCAGGCCCGCCATCAAGGTGAAGCTTTCCAGCCCGTGGTCCCAGAACTCCGTCTTGCCGCCGAAGCCGTGCAGCTTGATCATCGAAAGCGCGAACTCGAAGCCGAACGCCTCCGCCTTCTGCACGACCTGGCGGTTCAGCTCGAAGCTCGGCATGTACTGCGGCGCAGTGGCCGAGAGCAGCCAGCCGTTGTTGTTGATCGGGATGAAGACGCCAATGTCCATGGCTGCGCTCCGCGGGCTTGATGGGCCGAGTTCCTGCAAGGCGCGTGCCATGCAAGACGGCTGGCAGCATGGCCGAGTTTGTGGCGGTAAAGCAACAGCCTGGCGGCCAGTGCCGCCGGCGCATTGCCACAGGGCGCGACAAATGCCAGCACAGGGCGTTGCCCAAGCGGCGCGATGGGTCAGGACGGGCAAGCGTGCGGATCGGACCGGGGCCTTGCTTCGACCGCGTGCCTTGGCCTACGGACTCCTGTCCCGAGACATGATGCAGTCCCACGGAGTGAACCGATGACGAAGACACCAGAAAAGAAGAAAGCCCCGCCGAAGGGCGCCACCGTCGAGAAGCCCAAGGCCGGGCACAAGCCGAACGCCTTGCAGCAGCCGTTGCAGCCGTCGGAGGACCTGGCCGCCGTGGTCGGCGGAGGGACGATGGCCCGGGGCGAGGTGGTCAGCAAGGTTTGGGAGTACATCAAGGCCAACAAGCTGCAGAACCCGGACGACGGCCGCGAGATCATTGCCGACGACAAGCTGCGCAAGGTGTTCGGCAAGGACAAGGTCACGATGTTCGAGATGAACAAGTTCCTTGCCCAGCATCTGAAGTGAACGCTCCCCAAGCGGCCGGGTGACGCAGGGCACGTTCCCGGCAGCCCTTCCCGGTCTTCAGCCGTTTGGATATGCGGGTCCTGGCTGCAAGGGCACAGGCGAAGGGAGCAATCACGATCAGAAGTGGGCACAGCCCGGGGCTGAGCGGCCAGGATGCTGACCGTGCAACTCCGCCGCGGTCGGAAGCGCCGCGTATGCGCCGGGGCGCGTCACCGACAGCGCCGCGGCACGCTGCGCCGCCGCCAGCGCGTCCGGCAAGGCCAGGCCGGACGCCAGGCGCTCGACGAGTACGCCGCAGAACGTGTCGCCGGCCCCGGTGGTGTCCACCGCCCGCACGGGAACCGCAGGCAGGTGGCCCGACCCGTCCGCGTCCGCCCAGACGCAGCCCTCCGCGCCCAGCGTCACCACCGCGGCGCCGCAGCCCTCCGCCCGCAGCCGCCGCGCCGCGGCGCCGGGTTCGGCGAGGCCGGTGATTGCCTCCGCCTCTCCCCGGTTGGCCACGGCGACGGCGCAGAACGGCAGCATCGGCGTTGCCGGCCAGCGCAGGGGCGCGGTGTTCAGCACCACCCGGCCGCGGGACGCCCGCATGGCCGCAAGGGTGGCCGTCGCCGCCAGGTTGCCCTGCATCAGCAGCCAGTCCGCCGGCGCCGCCTCGCCCGCAAAGGCCGCCGCCTCGGCCGCGTCCAGCGCGTCGGCGCATCGGCACAGGCTGACGATGCTGTTCTCGCCGTCGGCGGCGACCATCACGACGGAGATGTCTGTCGGCTCCGGCCGCCGCCGCAGGCGCAATTCGGCCAGCGGTTCCGTCGCCAGGGTCCGGGCGACGAAATCGGCGTCCGCGTCCTCGCCGACCGGGGCGCAGAACCGCACGCGCCCGCCTGCCCGGGCCGCGGCGACCGCCTGGTTCAACCCCTTGCCGCCCGGCGCGCGGACGGCGGCGGAAGCGACCGCGGTTTCCCCCGGGCGCGCCAAGCGGGCCAGCGACAACGACAGGTCCACGCCCGCATTGCCCAGGACGAGCACGGTGCCCGCCGCTGTCATGCCGGCGCGGCGTCGTGCGGGGCGGCCTCGATGGCGAGCCGGAAGCGGCGCGCCTGCATCCCGTCCGGCACGCCTTGGTTGGCCGCCAGCAGGCGCTGCGAAGGGCTGCGCTCAGCCATGCCGGCCCGCGGCGTCGTCGCCATCGCCGCAGGACAAGCGGCGCGGACGCCAGGCAGGGAGCCGAGGCCGAGCGCCGCGGTGCCGGCCAGCCTGGCGAGCACGCGGCGCCCGTTGCGCCGCCACGCCAAATCCGTCATCCGATGTTGCGGACATCCGCGAAGCCGGCGACGCACGCGCCGTCACCGAGCGTAGAAATCCTCGACCGCAATTTCGATGCCGGGCGGGTCCAGGGCGATCCGTCCCTCGGCGATGAGCCGGGTTTCGATGCCGCCGTCGTCGCGTCGGCGGTGGTGGATCACGGAGCGCCGGTCGGCGCGGATGATGAGATAGTGCCGGATGGAGGGCACGCGGAAGTAGTCGGTCAGCTTGGTCCCGGTATCGACGGAGCGCGTGGATGGCGAAAGAACTTCAACCACGATGACAGGGTTCGGCGCGGCCACCTCCTCGCCCGCCACCGGCTCGCCGCAATTCACGATGGCATCAGGCTCGTAATCGGTGTCTTCGCCGACCTCGACGGTGATGCCGTCAGGCAACGCCTCGCAGGGAACGCCCGCTTCGCCGATGGCCCGCTCAAGCGCACGCCACACCCGCGCCTTGACACGCGCGTGCGCGACGCGCTCCGGCGCCATTGCCACGACCTCGCCGGCCATGCGCTCGAAACGGCCCCGCGGCTGCGCCTCCGCCCAGCGGCGGTACTCCGTGCGGCTCAGCATGATGGGAGCCTTGGCGATAGGTTGTTCCATGCGGCGCCCCCAGGCATGTGAATGGCTGACAGCCTTGCACCCCTCATCCCACAATGCGAAACCGTCCGCCACCGTTTTGCGGGCTGCCGGGCCGCGTGCCATGGATGGCGGGTTGCTGAAGGAACGCCCCATGCGCCTCGTCCCCGCCGCCGTCGCGTCCATGCTGCTCCTCCCGCCCGCAGCCCAGGCCCGCGACGCCCTTGTGGTCGGCATCGGCGAGTTCCCGTCCAGCCTGCATCCCTCCATCGACCCGCTGCTCGTCAAGAGCTACGTGCTGGGGTTCGCCACCCGCACCGTGACGACTTACGACGCCGACAACAAGCTGATCTGCCTGCTTTGCGCCGAGGTTCCCACGCTGGAAAACGGCCTGGCGCGCAAGGACGGCGCGGGCATGGCAGTCACGATCAAGCTGCGTCCGGACCTGCGCTGGGGCGACGGCGAGCCGGTCACGGCGCGGGACGTGGCGTTCACCTGGCGCGTCGGGCGCGACCCGAATGCCGGGTTCAGCAACCCGTATCCCTGGACCCGTGCCAGCAGCGTGGACGTGGTGGACGACCATACCGCCGTGCTGCACCTGGACCGCGTGCTCAACTCCTTCGCGCTGTGGGACCAGGTGCTGCCCGAGCACATCGAGGGGCCGATCTACGAGCGCGCCCGCGGGCCGGGCGAGTACATCAACACCACGGAGTACAACCGCAACCCGCTCAACCCCGGCCTATGGAACGGCCCGTTCGTCGTCGCGGGATACCAGTCCGGCAGCACCATCGCGCTTGCGCCCAACCCGCACTGGCCCGGCCCCGCGCCGGGCTTCAAGCAGGTGTCGATGCGCTTCATCGCCGACACCGCGGCGTTGCAGGCCAACCTGCTCTCGGGCGACATCGACATCGACTACAACCTCACCCTCGACCAGGCGCTGGCGCTGCAGAAGCAGTATCCCGGCCGCTTCGCCTACAGCTACGCCCCGAGCCTCAACTACGCCCACATCGACGCGAGCGGCACGAACCCGATCCTGGCGGACGTGCGGGTGCGGCGCGCGCTGCTGATGGCGCTGGACCGCCGCACCGTCAACGAGCGGCTGTACGGCGGCAAGGCGGTGATCGCCACGAGCTTCGTCAGCCCGAAGAACCCGGAGTTCGACCCGTCCGTGCCGCCCGTGCCCTACGACCCGGCCGCGGCGCGCCGCCTGCTGGAGGAGGCCGGATGGACCCTGGGCGCGGACGGGGTGCGCCGCAACGCCGCCGGGCAGCGCCTGAGCGTCGAGTTCCTGGCCGCCTCGGGCTTCCGGGTGATCGAGCTGCTGCAGGCCGTGATGCAGAACGCCTGGAAGGCGGTGGGCGTGGAGGCGACGCTGCGCACCGAGCCGTCCCGCACCCTGTTCGGCCAGACCACCAAGCGCCGGGCGTTCCCGGGCCTCGTGATGTACAGTTGGAGCAGCCTGGTCGGCGAAAGCCCGCGCATCACCCTCGGCTCCGACATGATCCCGTCGGAGGCGAACAACTGGAGCGGGGCGAACGCCAGCGGCTTCAGCGACCCGGCGTTCGACGAGGCCATCGGCATGGCGGAGACCGAGCTTGACCCGGCCAAGCGCCGGGCCGCGTGGTCCACGATGCAGCACATCTACGCCGAACGCCTGCCGGCGCTGCCGCTGTTCATCGCCGTGATCCCGCAGGCGGTGCCGACCTGGTTGCGCGGCTTCGGGCCGAACGGCGCCGGGCAGCCGTTCTCGCAGCAGGCCGAGCTGTGGCGGAGCGAGCCGTGACGGGCCTGGCGCGGTTGGCGCTCGACCGCGGGGTGCAGCGCCTGCTGGACGGGCTGCACGGCGGCCCTGGCCAGCCCGGCGGCGCGGTCGGCGTGGTGCAGGACGGCGGGCTGGCCGTGCATCGCTGCGCCGGGCTGGCCAGCCTGGAACTGGGCGTGCCGATCGGGCCGGACACGACGTTCCGCGTCGCCTCCGTCACCAAGCAGTTCACCTGCGCCGCGGTGCTGATGCTGGCGGACGAGGGGCGGCTGCGGCTGGAGGACGACGTGCGGGAGCACTTGCCGGAGTTCCCGGACATGAGTGCTTCCGGGGGCGCTCCCGTCACGGTGGCGCACCTGCTGCACAACACCAGCGGCATCCGCGACATGCTCGGCATCATGCGCCTGGGCGGCGCGGACCTCGGCCAGCCGGTGCGGGCGGAGGAGCTGATGGCCGGCATCCTCCGCCAGCGCACGCTGAACTTCGCCCCGGGCAGCCGCTTCCTGTACAGCAACTCCAATTTCCTCCTGCTCGGCCGCATCGCCGAGCGGGCAAGTGGCGAGCCGCTGCCGGCCTTCCTGGACCGCCGCATCTTCGCGCCCGCCGGCATGACCCGCACCCGGCTCGTGGAGCAGGTCGGCACGGTCGTGCCCGGCCTCGCAACCGGCTACTTTCGCCGTGACGGCGCTTGGATGCGCGCGCCCCACGCCTTTCCGCTGCACGGGGAGGGCGGCCTCGTGTCCAACGTGGAGGACCTGGCGCTCTGGAGCCGGTGGCTCGACGCCCACCCGGACCTTGCCGGGGCGCTCTCGACCCAATCGCCGTTCGCCAACAGGACGGCGAACCTTTACGCCCGCGGCCAGGTGGTCCGCGGGTACCGCGGCGTCCGCACCGTGGGGCACGGCGGGCTGTGGCCGGGCTACCGCACCGAGTTCCTGCGCGTGCCGGAACAGGGCGTAACGGTGATCGCCATCGCCAACCGCTTGGACGCCGATCCCCTGCTGCTGGCGCATCGGGTGCTCGATTTGCTGCTGGATGCCCGGCCCGGCGCGGCCCCGGCGCTCCGGCCCGCCGATCCCTCCGTCACGCAACCCCTGGCTGGGCGCTGGCTCGACCCGGCATCCCGCGCCACGCTGGACATCGCCGTGACGCCGGAGGGCGTTGCCAGCTTCGCCACGCATGGCTTGCCGTTCGAGCCTTCCACGCTGCCCGACGGCCGCCTCGGCACCGTGCGCGGCATGTACTCCTTCGCGCTGCGCCCGGTGGACGCGGACACGGTGGAGGTGGAACTGGATGCCGGGCACGTCGCCACGTTCCTCCGCGTGCCCCCCGGCGCGGCGCTGCCGGACGGGCTGCCGGGCCGCTACCGCAGCGAGGATGTGGACGCGGACTGGACGATCGATGCGGACGGCGACGGCTTGCAGGTCCTGGCCCGCGGTCCGGTCACGCGCGGCGGCCCGTGGCGGATCGAGCCGGTGCAGGGCGACGTGGTCCGCGTCCCCATGCCCGACCTGCTCTCCTCCTGACTGGACGTGGAAGCGCAGCGCGACACGGAGGGCGCGGTCAGCGGGCTGCTCGTGAGCGGCGGGCGGGTCAAGGACGTGCTCTACCGGCGCGAAGCGGGCTGACGTTGCATGAGCAGCACAATTCTTGCATTGACGCGCCGTCCTCCCCCCGCGCTTTGCTGCGTCGCCACGAGCCGGACCCCCAGCCATGCGCCGCTTCCTGCTCGCCCTGTCACTTCTGGCCGCACTCGCGGCCCTGGCACACGCCAAGGACGAGTTGGTGACCAGCCCCGCGGTTGGGATCATTGATAGACGAAACGTCAAGAGCGCGGAAAAAAGGGGCGCCCGGACCCGCGTGGCTACGATGGGAGCAAGAAGATCAAAGGCAAGAAGCGGCACGTCCTGGTTGACACACAAAGCTTGCCGATGCACGCCATTGTTCATGCAGCCGACGTGCAGGACCGAGATGGTGGCGTAATGCTGATGGCCGCCCTGTTCAGCCTATAACCCCTTCGGGCAAGTTCGTGGTCCTGCTGGAAGCGCTGGGTGGTGGAAGCCAGCCGTGCTTGACACCACCGGCGCGCAAAGCAAAGCATCCATTCGCACGCAGGCTAGACCAACCGACCGTGCGTCTCTCTCAGGAGTTCACCTTGACCGGCACCCCGCCCGCAGACGGAGCGCCCCGCGACGACCGCATCCGCTGCGACGCCTGCCCGGTCATGTGCCTCATCCGCCCCGGCCAAGCTGGTGCCTGCGACCGCTACGCCAACCAGGGCGGCAATCTGGTGCGCGTGGACCCCCATGTGATCCTGAGCCGCACGGTTGCGGACGGCGGCCGGGTCGTGCGGTTCGGCGCGGAGGAGTGGGACGGCACGGTAGTGGGCGAGCCGCAGGAGTTCGTGACCGCCATCGGCGCCGGCACCACCTACCCCGACTACAAGCCCGCGCCGTTCATCGTGTCTTCCACGGTGGACGGCCTGGACATGGTCACGGTCGTGACCGAGGGCATCTTCAGCTACTGCGGCGTCAAGGCCAAGATCGACACCGACCGGCACATCGGGCCGGAGCGCGCCCTGGTGCGGGCGGAAGGCGAGCCGGTGGGGCACGTGTCCACCGGCGAGTACGGGTCGCAGATGCTGTCGCTGGGCGGCGTGCACCACCTGACCGGCGGCTCCAAGAAGGAAGGCCGCGCGGCCTGCGACGCCATGCTGGCGCTGTGCAACGGGCAAGCGGTGGAACTGGCGGTGGATGGCGGCGCGACGGTGGTGGTCCAGGCCGGCCAGCCGCCCGTGGTGAACGGCCGGGTCGAGGAACGGATGCGCGTCGGCTGCGGCTCCGCCACCATCGGCATGTTCGCCAAGCAGTGGGACGGCCGGGTGGACGAGGTCGTGGTGGTGGACGACCACATCACCGGCGTCCTGTCGGAGCACCAGGCCGGCAAGCTCCTGGGCATCCGGCCCACCGGCATCCGCGTGGAGGGGCGGCGGTCCACGCCGGGCCGCTACTTCCAGGTGGCGCAGCCGGGGACGGGCTGGGGCGGCACGGACATCGCCGACCCGCTGGCGATCCTCGGGCCGTTCGACCCGAAGGCGGCGCGGCCGGGCCTGACGATGCTGATGACCTCGACCACCGGGGAGCACCACGCCTACTTCGTGCTGGACGAGGCGCTGCGCCCGGTCGAGCAGGAGGTGCCCCCGGCGCTGCGCGCCTCGGTCGCGTTGATCCGGGAGAACTGCGAGCCGGCGCTCACGACCGTGCTGTTCATGGGCGGGGCCGGCGGCTCCTTGCGCTCCGGGGTCACGGAAAACCCGGTGCGGCTGACCCGCTCGGTCAAGGACGCGCTGACCGTCGTGACCTGCGGCGGCGCGCCGGTGTTCGTATGGCCCGGCGGCGGCATCACCTTCATGGTCGATGTGAGCCGGGTGCCGGAGGGCGCGTTCGGCTCCGTCCCCACGCCTGCGCTGGTGGCGCCGGTGGAGTTCACCTTGGCGTTGTCGGACTATGCGGCGCTGGGCGGGCACATGGACCACGTGCGGCCCTGGTCCAGCGTGCGGACGGACGGGGTGCGCCAGGTCGCGCCGAGGGGCGGCAACCCTTGGCCGCTGGCCCAGCGGTGAGGGTGCCGCCGCAGGCGCGGACGTTGCCGGACGGACGGTTGCACTTGCAGCACGGTCCCATCGACCTGATCCTGGGTGTTTCCGCCGACCCGGCCGCGAGGGAAGCGGCGTTCCGGGCGGCCACCCTCCGGTTCGCCACGGTGCTGGACGAGCTTTGCGCCGAGCTGCCCGGGCTGCGGGCGGAGGCCGGGCCGCACGCGCCGCCGCTGCGCGGCCCGGTGGCGCGGCGCATGGCGGCGGCGGTGCGTCCGCACGCAGCCCAGGGCTTCATCACGCCGATGGCTGCGGTGGCCGGCGCGGTGGCGGACGAAATGTTGGCGGCGATGCTGGCGGGGGCGCCGCTGCGCCGGGCCTACGTCAACAACGGCGGCGACATCGCGCTCCACCTCCTGCCGGGCGAGCGGTTCCGCATCGGGATGGTGGACCGTCCGGACCGGCCCGGCCTGTTCGGCGCTGCGGAGCTGTCCGCGGCCAGCCCGGTTCGCGGCCTCGCCACCAGCGGCTGGCGGGGGCGCAGTTTTTCCCTCGGCATCGCCGATGCCGTGACCGTGCTGGCCGCCAGCGCGGCCGAAGCGGACGCCGCCGCGACCGTCATCGCCAACGCGGTGGATCTGCCGGGCCATCCGGCGGTCCGCCGTACGCCGGCATCGGCGTTGCAGCCCGATTCCGATCTGGGCGTGCAGTGCGTGACGAGCGGGGTGGGATCGTTGCTGCCAAGCGAGGTTGGCCGCGCGCTGGACGACGGGGCGCACGTGGCCGGGCGCTTGCGGCGCGAAGGGCTGATCTTCGCCGCCGCTATGCACTGCCAAGGCGTCACCCGCGTCACCGGCGGTGCGCCCGTCCTGGCTTTGGAGGCTGCGGATGCCTGAACTGGTCGCCCGCATCCGTAAGGTCGTCGTGGTGCTGGAGGAAACGCTGGAGGAGGCGGGCCGCCCGGTCGCGCCGCCCACCCGCCGGGCCGCGGCGCTCGCGGTGGTCGAGAACCCGTTCGCCGGGCGTTACGTCGAGGACCTGTCGCCGCTGTTCGTGGTCGGCGAGGAACTGGGCCGGCTGCTGGCCGAACGCGCCGTGGCGGCGCTCGGCATCGAGGGCGCGGCCGTGCAAAGTTACGGCAAGGCGGCGGCGGTGGGCGAGGACGGCGAGCTGGAACATGCCGCGGCGATCCTGCATCCCAAGCTCGGCACGCCGGTGCGGGCGTTGCTGGGCCGGGGGGCGGCGCTGGTCCCGTCCTCCAAGAAGCGCTGCGGCCCCGGCGCTTCGTTCGACATCCCGCTCGGCCACAAGGACGCCGCCTTTGTCCGCAGCCACTTCGACGGCATGGAGGTCCGCATCGCCGACGCGCCGCGCGCCCGGGAGATCGTGGTGGCGGTGGCCGTGACCGATTCTGGCCGCCCCTTGCCGCGCGTCGGCGGCTTGCAAGCGCATGAGGCGAAGGGCGAGGACGGACTGCGCTGAGCGCACGGATCTTGGTGGACCGGCTGGCCCGGCGCGGCCTCCCCGCCATTGGGCCGGACGCTGCGGACGGCGGCGAGCGGGTGCGTCGCTTGGCACCCCATGCGGAGGCGGTCGGCGCCGAAACGTTGGCCCGCTGCGGCCCGGGGGCAGCGGACGTTCGTTTCGCTGCTGATGCGCCTGCGTCGGCGGCGCGGCCGCCCAGGGTTGTCGTGCGGCGCTTGCTGCGGCGCACCGCCGCGTTACGGGATTTCTCATCACCATGGAACGGTTTCTTCGAACAACCGTTGGTGTAGCTCGACCAACCTGCACGGCGCCCAGCCGCTGAAGCTTTCGACCGAATGGCCAGCATCTCATCAAGGCGTTTGCGATCCCATGACGTTCAGCGGCTGCCCCGAGACATTCATTCCACCCGCAACGCACCAGCCGGGCTTGACATTCGCAGCCGTCGGGACGACTTGCGCCATGCCTGATGTAAAAAGGTCTTACAACGGAGCCGGCTGCTGCGCAGGCTCCCTCCGTGGCAGCGCCAGGCGGGCGGCGTCGAGCGCCCAGGGCGCCGAAGGATGACGTTTTGGCTTGTACTTTTTCCAGGGAGGCTTCCATGAAGACACTTACGCTGATTGTTGCCAGCAGCCTGCTGGCCACGGCGGCGGCGGCGCAGACGACCACCGCGCCGTCGTCCCAGACGACGGCTCCAGCGATGACGACAGCGCCGGGTAGCCCGCTGACTGCCGCGCCCGGCATGAATGCTGGCACAGGCACAAGCACCGGCACCACCGGCACGGTTCCGGGTGCCGGCGTCATCAACCGGAACACCGGCACGGCGGCTGCGTCTGGCGACAACAACCAGGCCGTGGCCACGACCAACGCGAACGCGCCGCAGCCGGCGAAGGGCGCCAACTCGTTCAGCGACGGCGAAGCGCGGCGCCGCATCGAGAGCAGCGGCTATTCCACCGTCGCCGACTTGAAGAAGGACAGTGACGGCGTTTGGCGCGGCAGCGCCACCAAGGACGGCGCCAAGGTCGGCGTCTGGCTCGACTACAAGGGCAACGTCGGCCAGCAGTGACGCGCAGCCTGCCCTTTCGCCCCGCCTTCAATCCAAGGAGCTACCATCATGCGAATGATCGCACACAGCTACGACACCTACGACCACGCCGTCCGCGTGGTGCACGCGCTTGAGGCGGCCGGCGTGCCGCACGACGACATCAGCCTGATGTCGGGCGACAAGGACCGCACCATCGGGACGAACATCGCCGGCGACACCGCGGCCGACACCGCCAAGGCGACCGGCGCCGGCACGGGTGCGACCCTCGGCACGGTGCTGGGCGGCGGCGCCGGCCTGCTCGCCGGGCTGGGTTCGCTGGCCATTCCGGGCGTGGGTCCGGTCGTTGCGGCGGGCTGGCTCATCGCCACGCTGACCGGGGCGGGCGTGGGTGCTGCGGCAGGCGGCCTGCTCGGCTCGCTCACCGGCGCCGGGGTCGATGAAGCGGATGCCAAGGGCTATGCGGAGCACGTCAAGAGCGGCGGCACCCTGGTGACGGTCCGCGCCACCGACCAGGACGCGGCGCAGGTGGAATACATCCTGGAGCACGGCGAGGCGCAGGCCGCCATGGCTGCGCCCGCAGCCACGGCCGCGCCCATGGCCACCGCCCGCACGGCCGCCGCGCCTGTGGCAACGGGTTCGGACGACACGATCAAGGTGGTCAAGGAGGACCTGGTCGTCGGCAAGCGCGAGGTCGAGGGCGGCGCCGTGCGGGTCACGTCGCGCGTGGTCGAAACGCCGGTCGAGGAGCAGGTTTCGCTGCACGAGGAGCGGGTGTTCGTCGAGCGCCGCCCGATCAACCGTCCGCTGACGGGTGCCGCGGCAGACGCATTCCGCACGCGCACCCTGTCGGCGTCGGCCCGGTCCGAGGAGGCCGTGGTCGGCAAGGAAGCCCGGGTCGTGGAGGAAATCGGCATCCGCAAGGAAGCGGCCGACCGCGTCGAGACCGTGCGGGACACCGTGCGCGAAACCAAGGTGGATGTGGAGCAGGTGCCTGGCTCGATGGGCACGGCGCAGACGACCGGGACGACCCACGGGTCCGGAACCGTCGGGACGACCGGCACCGCAGGGACTACCGGGCAGCCGGGCGGCCTGCGCGACAACGCCGCGACCCGTGCGGTGGACAACACGCTGGGCACCAACGTCAGCGGCGAGAACCCGACCCGCAAGGTCTAAGCATCATTCTGCGAAGCGTGCTTACGCGCAGCGGATAAAATGATGCGTCTTCAACGACTCCTAAGCGGGCGTTCGTGGTCCAAGCCACGAAAGCCCGTTTAGGTCCACCGGCACTGTCGCCAAGCAGGGGAGGCGGGCACCACCCGCCTCCCCTGTTGCTTGTTTTTTTCATGCGCGTCAGCATGACATGACGGCTGGCCGCGTTTCCCTCCTGCACTTGCCTGCGTCCTTGCAGCGCTGGGTTGATGGCACTGCCCGTGCGTGGCTTGAGCCGCCGGGCATTCCACACTTCGACTTCACCTGTCCTCGTGGCGAGGCGGCGCTGGCCGGGCCGCATTCGGTGTCCTGGCGCATCTTCAAGAACCCGGCAGCCCTGTTCGTCGGCGGCGTCGCGGCGGTGCTCCTGGAACTGGCCGAGCCTCGGGTGCGCGCAGGGGTTTGGGAGCATTCATCCTTCCGCAGCGACCCCGTGCGCCGTATGCAACGCACCGGCCTGGCGGCCATGGTTACGGTCTATGGCCCGCGCAGCGCAGCGGAGCAGATGATCGCAGGCGTCGTGCGCCGGCATGGTGCGGTCGCCGGCACGACGCCAGCAGGCGAGGCCTACCGCGCCTGCGATCCCGCCCTGCTCACGTGGGTGCACGCCACCGCCGCCTTCGGGTTCGCCGAAGCCTACCACCGCTACGCCCGCCCGCTCGGCCGCGAGGAGTTCGACCGCTTCTATGCGGAAAGCGTGCCGGCCGCACGGCTGTATGGCGCGCTGGACGCCCCGGACTCCAGCGCCGGGATGCACGCCCTGTTCTTGTCCATGCACGGGCGCTTGGAACCTTCGCCCACCGTTTTCGAGTTCCTGGATATCATGCGCGTTGCTCCGGTCTTCCCCCCGCTGCTCCGGCCGGCGCAGCGGATGCTGGTCCGCGCAGCCGTGGAGATCGTGCCGGGATGGGTGCGCGAACGGCTCGGGCTGACGTCCGCCTACGGGCTTCGCGGGTGGGAGCCGCTGGCGCGGCAGGTGGGAGGCCTGTCCGGCCGGGTCGTGCTCCGCTCCGGCCCGGCGGCGCAGGCCTGCACGCGGCTTGGGTTGCCAGCGGACTACCTCTATCGCGCCTGACGCCGGCGGTCCTGCGCTCCGGCCGGGGTGGGCGCTCAGCGGCGGAGGACGGCGGACCCGGCGGGCCGCCGATGCTCCCAGCCGAGGCGCTCCAACTCCGGCACTTCGTCCGCAGCCTGTGGATAGCCCAGGCAGAAGTAGCCGACGAAGACCCAGCCCGGCGGCACGTCCAGCGCCGCGGCGATGTCGGCCGGGTCGAGGATCGACACCCAGCCAAGGCCCAAGCCGAGCGCACGGGCGGCAAGCCAAAGCGTGTGCACGGCCATGACTGCGGAGTATGCAGTGGTTTCCGGCATCGTGGCGCGCCCCAGGCCGTGTCCCTGCCGCGGATCGGGTTCGGCGAACACCGCGAACTGGCAGGGCGCCTCGTCAAGGCCGGCTAGCTTGAGGCGCGCATACGCGCCGGCTTGGGCGGCGAGAGGCTGGGCAGCAAGGGCTTGGGCGTTGCACGCCTCGAAGCTGGCCCGCACGGCGGCCCGGCGCGCCGGGTCGTCCACCGTGACCAGCCGCCAAGGCTCGCTCAGGCCCACCGAGGGCGCGAGGCTCGCAACGTCCAGCAGCCAGTCCAGCAGTTCTGCCGGCACGGGCTCCGGACGGAAGCGGCGGACATCGCGCCGCCACCTGAACAGCTCCAGCAAGTTCGCACGAAAGGTGTCGTCGAACACCGGCCCGGTCGTGTGGGGTCCCGCCATGCCCCCGGTTCTATGCCACCCCGCCCTGCGAGTGAACTTCGGCGCTCGGTCCCGGGCCGCCTGTCCCGGCCTCGATGGGGACAGCCGTGGCAGGGCGCGTTTCGGGCATCGCCAGCCAAAACAGCGCGGCGCCCAAGGCCGCGATGGCGGCGAGCACCAGGAAGGCCACCCCGTATCCGGCTTGCACCACGATCTCCCCGGCCAGCGCCCCGCTCACGATCCCGCCAACCGCGTGCACGGTGCCGATGGCGCCCCCGGCGGCGTTGAAGTGCCCGCTGCCGCGCGTCAGGTCCGCAACCACGACCGGGAACAAGGCGCCGGTCAGCCCCGCCCCCACCCCGTCCAGCAACTGCACGCCGATCAGCCAGGCCGGGTCGTCGGACACGGTGTGGAGCGCGCCCCGCAACGCCAGCGCCGCGAAGGCGGCAAGCAGCAGCGGCTTGCGGCCCCAGATGTCGGCCTGCCGGCCGGCCAGCGCGGCGGTGGGCACCATGACGGACTGCGCGGCGATGGCGCAGGCGGCGGTGAAGGCGATGCCCTGGCCCGGGTGGCCCACGGCGAGCTTCTGCGCGACCAGGCCCAGCGTGGCGGCGTTGGCCAGGTGGAACAGCGCGCCGCACCCGGCGAACACCAGCAAGGGCCGGCTGGTCAGCAGCAGGCGCCAGGGCGAGGGCCGCGCCTCGTGCCCGGCCTCCTCGGGCGTGAAGCCGCGCGCCAGCTCGTGGTTGATGGCCCGCTCGGGCACGGCCCAGGCTGCCGCCACGCTGGCCGCCGCCGTCAAGGCCATCATCCAGAACACGACGCTGGTGCCGAAGACGGGCGCCGTGGCCAGGATCACCACGTTGATCGCGCCGTTGCCGAGGTGGAACAGCGACTCGTTCCGGCCCGCGCGCCGGGCGAAGCGGGCGGGACCGACAATGCCGAGCGAGATCGCAGCCAGGCATGGCCCGATCGTGGTTCCTGCCAAGCCGCCGACGATGCCCGCCGCAGCGACGGGCCAGAACCGTGGCGCAAGCGGGATGAACAGGCACGTCGCAGTGACCACGACAACCGCGCCCGCGAGCAGGGCGCGCTTGGCGCGCAACGCATCGACCATGGCGCCGAGCGGCGTTTGCGACGCCAAGCCGACCAGGCCGCCGAACGAGAGCGCCAGGCCGATGCTGGCCGGGTCCCAGGCATGCTCCGTCAGCAGGTACACGCCGAGGTAGGCGCCGAGGCCGTAGCGCACGTCCGAAAGCACGAAGCTCAGCGCGTCCAAGGCCCGCTCCGCCTTCGGGCGCAGGCCCGCGGCCAAGGAGCCGGCTTCCAAACGACTGCCGCTCATGGGCGCCCGCCCGCGGCACGCGCCCGGCGTTCTCCTCCGTCGGGCACGCTTTCAAAGGCCCGTTCCATTCCCTGAAGCCTCCGGCCGATGCAGGAACGCCATTTGGGCAGACCAAGCCGGTTTATGCCAACAGCCATCCTCCAGGCGAAGCCGCCGTGCAAACGGGTGCCGGCGCACGCCGGGCCTGGCGGCTACCAATCGCACTGGCTGCCGCCGGCTGGAGCGAAGCCGATACCGGCCGGCATCCCTGACCAGGAGGGCGGAGCACCGCCTTCCCAACCGGGTGCAGTCTCGACAGATTTGAATACTTCACCATATACTTTATGGGTTCCCGACAAAAAACGCGATACGCTCTACAATTATCCAACATACAATGCTGAACATGCGTGGACAGACCGTGCCTCTTACATTTCTTGAATGCACTGAATCCAGCACACATTGTTTTGAATGAACTGCTTGGACTTGCGCTGCCTTAACGTCGGCTATCACGCCGACATACGTTTTCCTCATTTCATCGATAAGGCAACACACATGGTTTTTTCCCGCACCGACCGGGCGGTTTCTGGTGCTGCGCTGACGACCGGCGGCGCAAGCGCGGCTCTGGCTGGCGCCCGGCCGGGCGCTGATCAGGCGCGGCTCTCCGATAGGTGCGGATGTATCCGCGAAGCCGTGCCCGCCGCCATCCGGTCGGCGGCAAGCTGATGGCCCGCTCCCTGGACAACAGCGGCGGCGCATCCTTTCCGGCAGCGCCGGTGACGCATCTTGCCGCACGGCGGCTGGCGGTTCCGGCCAACCCGGCGCCGGAATACGACTGGCTGGTGGTCGGCGCGGGCTTCGCCGGAAGCGTGCTGGCCGAGCGCCTGGCGGCAGAGCGGGGGGACCGGGTCCTGGTCATCGACCGCCGCCCCCATGTCGCCGGGAACGCCTACGACCACCTGGACGCGGCGGGCCTGCTGATCCACCGATACGGGCCGCACATCTTCCACACCAACTCGCGCGCCGTGTTCGACTACCTGTCCCGCTTCACCGGGTGGCGGCCCTACCAGCACCGGGTGCTCGGCCGCGTCGATGGCCGCCTGGTGCCAATCCCGATCAACCTGGACACGGTGAACACGCTCTACGGCCTGGACCTCGGCACGGACGAGCTGGAAGCTTGGTTCGCCGCCCGCGCGGAGCCAGTGGAGGCCATCCGCACTTCGGAAGACGTGGTCGTGTCCAAGGTCGGGCGCGAGCTTTATGAGAAGTTCTTCCGCGGCTACACCCGCAAGCAGTGGGGCCTCGACCCGTCGGAGCTCGACAGGTCCGTGACCGCCCGCGTGCCGGTGCGGACCGACCGCGACGACCGCTACTTCACCGACGAGTTCCAATCCATGCCCGCACAGGGCTACACGCGGATGTTCGAGCGCATGCTCGACCACCCCAACATCACCGTCCGCACCGGCGTCGAGTACGACGCGGCGCGGCGGGACGTGGCGTTCGACCGGTTGGTCTGGACTGGCCCGGTGGACGAGTTCTTCGGCTGCCGCTTCGGCCGCCTGCCCTACCGCTCGCTGCGTTTCGAGCACGAGACGCTCGGCCAGGAATGGTTCCAGCCGGTCGGCACCGTGAACTACCCGCAAACCGAGGCCTACACGCGGATCACCGAATACAAGCACCTCACCGGCCAGGCGCATCCGCAGACCAGCATCACCTTCGAGTACCCGGAAGCGGAGGGCGACCCCTACTACCCGGTGCCGCGCCCGGAGAACCAGGCGCTCTACAAGCGCTACGAGGCTCTGGCCGACGCGACGGCGGACACCTGGTTCGTCGGGCGGCTCGCGACCTACCGCTACTACAACATGGACCAGGTGGTCGCGCAGGCGCTGGCGACGTTCAAGCGGATCGAGGCCAGCGTGCCGCGCCATGCCCGCGGCCCGGCGGCGCAGGTGCTGGGCGCTGCCGACTGATGCCTTCGCCCGATTGTCCTGCGCCCTCCGCGCCGCTGCAGCTTTGGGGCGGCGTGGAGGGCAGCGTGGTGCGGGTCGGCGAGGCGTGGCGGGACCAGATCCGGGAAACCGGGCACCAGGGCCGCATCGGCGACCTCGACCGCATCGCGGCGCTCGGCATCCGGACGCTGCGCTACCCGGTGCTGTGGGAGCGCTGCGCCGAGGGACCCGCATGGTGCGGCTGGGACTGGCATGACGAGCGCCTTGGCCGGCTCCAGGCCTTGGGCATTGCGCCGGTCGTTGGCTTGGTACACCACGGCTCCGGGCCGCCGGGCCGTAACCCGTTGGACGCGGGCTGGGCGGAGGAACTGGCGGAGCATGCGGCCCTTGCCGCCGCGCGCTATCCCTGGGTCCGGGATTGGACCCCGGTGAACGAGCCGCTGACCACGGCGCGGTTCGCTGCGCTGTATGGGTTCTGGCACCCGCACGCGGCGGCGGAAACCGATTTCGAGGCGATGGTGTTCATCCAGTGCCGGGCCGTGCTGCTGTCCATGCGCGCCATCCGCAAGCACGTCCCGGATGCGCGGCTCGTGCAGACCGAGGACCTTGGCCGGGTGTTCTCCACCCCTCGCCTCGCCTATCAGGCGGCCTACGAGAACGAGCGGCGCTGGCTTTCGCTCGACCTGCTGTGCGGCCGGGTGGACCGGTCGCATCCCGCGTGGCGCCGCTTCGCCGCCATGGGCTTCCCGCCCTCCTGCATCGACGAGTTCGGGGCGGGCGAGGCGGTGCCCGACCTGCTCGGCGTCAACCATTACGTGACCAGCGACCGCTTCCTCGACCACCGCACCGGCCTGTATCCGCCCCGACTGCGCGGCGGAAACGGGCGCGAGGCCTACGTCGATACCGAGGCGGCCCGGATGGACCTGCCGGGGCACCTGACAGGCTGGGAAGCCCGGCTGCGCGAGGCCTGGCAGCGCTACGGACGGCCTATGGCAGTCACGGAAGCGCACCTTGCCTGCAAGGACGAGGAGGAGCCGGTGCGCTGGCTGGCCGAAGCGTGGGACGCGGCGCAGGCGCTGCGCGCCGAGGGCGCCGACATCCGCGCGGTCACCGCCTGGTCGCTGTTCGGCGCGGTGGACTGGGACAGCATGCTGCGCCAAGACCGCGGGCATTACGAGGCCGGCGCATGGGACGCCCGCGCGGACCCGCCTCGCCCCACCCGGCTTGCCAGGGCGGTGGCCAGCCTCGCCCAAACCGGGCACTTCGAGGACCCTGCCCTGGCGCAAGCCGGCTGGTGGCGGCGCGGCGACCGGCTGCACCCCGCAGCGCGAAGGGCGTGATCCCGGGGCGGTCACTCCGCCGCCGCAGCCCGCGCGCCCGGCTTCACCGTGACCGAAGGCACGAAGGTCGCC
>CAXUIQ010000013.1:0-22222 GCA_964250815.1 uncultured Acetobacteraceae bacterium | reverse complement strand
ACGTACCGGGCCTGCGTGCGGCGGCAGCGGAGTGGGTGCTCGACCCTGCCGACCCGCGCCTCGGGATCACCGCCTGCGTCGGCAGTCCCGGCTGCGGCCGGGCCAGCGTGCCCGCCCGCCAGGACGCGGCCCGGCTCGCGGCGCGCGGGGCATGGGGACCGCTGCACGTCTCCGGCTGCGCCAAGGGCTGCGCCTACGGCGGCGGCCCCGTCCTGGTCGGCGAGGCCGGGCGCTACAGCCGGTTGGAGGACTGGCGCGCGGGCGTGGCGCCGCCCCCGCAGGGCCTCACGCTGGACGCGGCGGCGGCATGAGCGGGCGGCCCTACGTCCGCGACGGCGCGGCGATCTACGCCCAGTCCTTCGCCACCATCCGCGCGGAGGCCGACCTGTCGCGCTTCACGCCCGAAGAGGCCCGGGTCGCCGTGCGGGTCATCCATGCCTGCGGCATCGTCGGCATCACCGATGATCTGGAGTTCAGCCCAGGTTTCGCCGCCGCCGCCCGGGCGGCGCTGCTGGCCGGGCGTCCCGTGTTGTGCGACAGCAAGATGGTCGCGCACGGCATCACCCGCGCCCGCCTGCCGGCCGGCAACGACATCATTTGCACCTTGGACGCGCCGGAAACGCCCGGCATCGCCGCCCGAATCGGCAATACCCGCTCCGCCGCGGCGCTGGAGCTGTGGCGTCCGCATCTGGAGGGCGCGCTGGTCGCCATCGGCAACGCGCCCACGGCGCTGTTCCATCTGCTCGACCTGCTGGACGCCGGCGCGCCCCGCCCGGCGGCGATCATCGGCATGCCGGTCGGCTTCGTCGGCGCAGCCGAATCGAAGCAGGCGCTGGCCGAGGATGCCCGGGTGCCGTTCGCCATCGTACATGGCCGCCGGGGCGGCAGCGCCATGGCCGTCGCGGCCGTCAACGCCCTGGCCAGCGAGCGCGAGTGACGGGCACCCTGCAAGTGGTCGGCATGGGACCGGGCGACCCGGACCTGCTGACCTTGCGGGCCGCGCGCATCCTCGCCACCGCCGCCGTGGTCGCGTTCTTCGCCAAGCGCGGGCGGCCCGGCCATGCCCGCACCATCGCCGGCGCCCACCTCAACCCCGCTGCCGAGGAACTCCGCTTCGAGTACCCCTACACCACCGAGATCGACGTGGACGATCCGCGCTACGAACCCGGCATCCGCGCCTTCTACGAAGCCGCCGCCGCCATCGTCGCGGCCCGGCACGACGCGGGGCGCGACGTGGCGCTGCTGTGCGAGGGCGATCCGTTCTTCTACGGCTCTGCCATGTACGTGTTCGACCGGCTGCACGCGACGTATCCGACCGCGGTCACGCCGGGCATCACCAGCATGAGCGGCTGCTGGGCACAGGCGCGGCTGCCGATGACGCACGGCGACGACGTGCTGACGGTGATGCCCGGCACGCTGGACGCCGAGACCCTGGCCGCGCGGCTGGCCGGCAGCGATGCCGCGGTGATCATGAAGGTCGGCCGCAACCTGCCGAAGATCCGTGCGGCGCTGCGATCCGCCGGGCTGGCCGACCGGGCGCTGTATGCCGAGCGCGGCACCATGCCGGATGGCCGGACTATGCCCCTCGCGCAACTGGGCGAGGACCGGGCGCCGTACTTCTCCCTCGTCCTCGTGCCTGGGCGGCAACGGGCGCGGTGAGCGGACGGCTCGCCATCGTCGGCCTCGGCCCGGGCGCCGCGGACATGCAGACGCTGCAGGCGACGGCGGTTCTCCTGGCGGCGACTGACCTCGTGGGCTACGCGACGTACCTCGGCCGCGTGCCGCGGCGGCCCGGCCAGGTCCGCCACGCCAGCGACAACCGGGCCGAGCTGGACCGAGCCCGCCATGCCTTGTCGCTCGCCGCCGCTGGGCGGGAGGTGGCGGTCGTGTCGTCCGGCGACCCCGGCGTGTTCGCGATGGCCAGCGCGGTGTTCGAGGCGGTGGAGCACGGCGAGCCGGCCTGGCGCACGCTGGACATCACCGTGGTGCCCGGCGTGTCCGCCGTGCTCGCCGCCGCCGCCCGGCTCGGCGCGCCGCTCGGCCATGACTTCTGCGTGCTGTCGCTGTCCGACAACCTGAAGCCGTTCGAGGTCGTGCTGGCCCGGCTCACTGCCGCTGCTTCGGCCGGGTTCGTGATCGCGCTTTACAACGCCGCTTCCCGCGCCCGGCCTTGGCAGCTCGGCACGGCGCTCGACGCGCTGCGGCCCATCCTGCCGGGTGCCACGCCCGTGGCGCTCGCCACCGCCGTGAGCCGGGCGGACGAGCGGATCGAGGTTGCGACGCTGTCCGATGTTGACCCGGCGCGGGCCGACATGCGCACCCTGGTGCTCATCGGCTCCGCCGCCACGCGGCGGATCGGGCGTGACGGCGCGGCGCCTTGGCTTTACACACCCCGGTTCCATGGGGAATCGACATGATCCAGCCAGGCCAGCGCATCCGCGGCATCCGGCACCGTCCCGCCGGGCAGTGCCAAGGGCCGCGCGACCATGACCACCAGGATGCCAAGCGCCCGCGCCGCGGCAAGTTTGGGCGCGGTCGCCGCGCCGCCGGAGTTCTTGGTGACCAGCGCCTCGATGCCTTCGCGTTCCAGCAGGGCGCGTTCCGCGTCCTCCCGGAACGGCCCGCGCGCCGCGATGCAGCGTGCCATGGGCGGCAGCAGGGCCGGGTCCGGCGGCTCGACGCTGCGGATCAGGTAATGGTGCCAAGGCGCCAAGCGGAACGGCGCCAGCTCTTGCTGCCCCACCGTCAGGAACACCCGGCGCGGCGCGGCGCCCAGGGCATGCGCAGCGGCTGCCATGTCCGCGACCTCGGTCCAGCGGTCGCCGGGTCCCGCGGCCCACGGCGGGCGCGACACGGCGACCATCGGCACGCCGGCACACTGGGCCGCAGCCCGGGCGTTGCGGCTGATCTGTGCGGCGAAGGGGTGGGGCGCGTCGATCCGCGCCCCCACCGCAGGCGCCCGCAGGTAGGCCGTCCGCCCGGCCGCGCCCCCCAACCCGCCGCGCCGGGCGGGCACGGCCGGCAGCACCGGCGCCCGGGTGCGCCCAGCGAGCGACAGCACCGGCCGCACCCGCGGATGGCCGGCCAGGGCGGCGGCGATGGCCGAAGCTTCCGTCGTGCCGCCGAGAATGAGCACGTTCATGGGTGACACAACCACGAATCCGCCCTGGCTGGCCATCCTCGGCGTGAACGAGGACGGCGTGCTGTCCCCAGAAGCCCGCAAGCTGGTCGGCGACGCGGCCCTGGTCGTCGGCGGCGCGCGGCACCTGGTCTTGGCGGACGCGCTGATCGCCGGCGAGCGAATGGCCTGGTCCAGCCCGCTTGCGGCTTCCTTCGACGCCATCATGGCGCGGCGTCCGCAGCCGGTCGCGGTGCTCGCGTCCGGGGACCCGTTCTGCTACGGCGTCGGCAGCACGCTGGCCGCCATGGTTCCACCCGCCGAGCGGCTGTGCATCCCGGCGCCGTCCTCCCTGGCGCTCGCCTGCGCCCGGCTCGGCTGGGCGGTGCAGGACTGCGCCACCATCTCCTTCTGCGGCCGGCCGGTGGCGCCGCGCGCGCCGCGGCTGCAGCCCGGCGCGCGCATCCTGGCGCTGTCGGCCGACGGGGGCACGCCGGGCCTGGCCGCGACCCTGCTGCAAGCGCGCGGCTTCGGCCCCTCCGTCCTGCACGTGATGGAGGCGCTGTCCGGCCCGCAGGAGCGCATCCGCTGCACCACGGCCGCCTGGTTCCGCCTGGCCGACATCCACCCGCTCAACCTCTTGGCCATCGAGGTTTCGGCGCTGCCGGGCGCGCAGTGCATCCCGCTCGCCACCGGCCTGCCGGACGCGCTGTTCGAGCATGACGGCCAGATCACCAAGCGCGAGATCCGCGCGGTGACGCTGTCGGCGCTGGCGCCGCGCCGGGGCGAGCGGCTGTGGGACATCGGGGCCGGCGCCGGCGCCGTCGCCATCGAGTGGCTGCTGCGCCACCCGGCGAACCAGGCCGTCGCCATCGAGCGCCATGGGGAGCGCGCCGCCCGCGCCGCGCGCAACGCCGTGTCGCTGGGCGTACCGCATTTGCACGTCGCGGGCGCCCCGGCACCGGGCGCGCTGGCCGGCCTGCCGCCACCCGACGCCGTGTTCATCGGCGGCGGCGCGCACGAGCCGGGGGTGATCGACGCCGCCTGGGCCGCGCTGCCGCCCTACGGAAGGCTGGTCGCCAACGCCGTCACCATCGAGTCGGAGGCGGCGCTGATCGCCGCGCGGGCACGCCATGGCGGCACGCTGTCGCGCTTGTCGGTCGAACGGCTGGACCGCATCGGCGGCCTGCACGGCTACCGACCGGCCATCACCGTCACGCAATGGCTGGCGGAAAAGGCGTGATCGTCGCCGGGCTGGGTTTTCGAAACGGGTGCGGGGCGGACGACATCGTGCGCCTGGTGCGGGCGGCGGAGGCGCGAGCCGGCCGCACCGCCGGGCTGCTCGCCGCTCCAACTTGGAAGCAGGGCGCGCCCGGCTTGCACGACGCCGCCGCCCGTCTCGGACTGCGCATCGCGTTCATCGACGGCGCCGCGCTGATCGCCGTGCAGCCGCGCTGCCCCACCCGGTCCACTGTCGCCGAGCGCGAGACCGGCGTCGCCTCCGTGGCGGAGGGTGCGGCGCTGGCGGCTTCCGGCGGGCGCCTACTGCTGGCGCGCATCGCCGCCGGCGGCGCGACCTGCGCCTTGGCGGGGCCGTGACGGTGCATTTCATCGGCGCAGGGCCGGGCGCCGCCGACTTGATCACCGTGCGCGGGCGGGACCTGCTGGCGCGCTGCCCGGTGTGCCTGTATGCGGGATCGATCGTGCCGCCCGCCATGCTGGCGCATTGCGGGCCCGGCGCCCGCGTGGTGGACACGGCGCCCCTGTCGCTTGACGCCATCGAGGCCGAGTTCGTCGCCGCCCACCGCGCGGAGCAGGACGTGGCGCGGCTGCATTCCGGCGACCTGTCGATCTACAGCGCCGTGGCCGAGCAGCTTCGCCGGCTGGACCGGCACGGCATCCCTTGGACCCTGACGCCCGGCGTGCCTGCCTTTGCTGCCGCCGCCGCGGCGCTGGGCGCGGAGCTGACCGTGCCCGAGGTGGCCCAGAGCGTCGTGCTCACCCGGCTGCCGGGCCGCGCCTCCGCCATGCCGCCGGGCGAGACGCTGGCCGCGTTTGCCGCGACCGGCGCGACGCTTGCCATCCACCTCGCCATCGACAAGCTCGACCGGATCGTCGCGACCCTCCTGCCGTTCTACGGCGCAGATTGCCCGGCCGCGGTCGTGGTGCGCGCCACCTGGCCCGACCAGCGCATCCTGCGCGGCACGCTGTCCGGCATCGCCGCCGCCTTCGCGGCCGATCCGGCGGAGCGCACCGCAATGGTCCTGGTGGGCCGCGCCTTGCAGCCGGACAAGTTCCGCGACAGCGCGCTTTACAGCCCCGGCTATGCCCGGCGGTTCCGGGAGGGGGCCGCATGAACCCGGTCGAAGCCCGTCCGGCCCACCAGGACGCCCTCCCGGTCGAACAGCACGATCTCCAGCGCCGTGCCGGTCCCCGCCAGCACATCCCCCGCGGTGCGCCACGCAGCCTGGGCGACCACATTCCCCAGGGGCACGCCCGCGGCGGCAGCGAGGGCGAACGCCTCCGCCACGGTGTTGGCGCCTGCGATCCGCTCGGCCAGCGCCGGGTCGGCCACCAAGGCCGCGAGCGCCGGCAAGTCCGCCGAGCCGTGCCGGGAATGCAGGTCAAGCCGGCCCTGCGCCAGCTTGGTCATCTTGGCGACGCCGCCGGCGATGCTGACTCGGGGCACCGGGTGCCGCCGCAAGTACTTCAGCAGCGCCCCGGCGAAATCGCCCATTTCCAGCAGCGCCGTTTCCGGCAGGCCGTGCAGCGCCCGGACCGCAGCCTCCGACGTGCTGCCGGTGCTGCCGGCGACGTGGGAAAGGCCGACGGCGCGGGCCACGTCGATGCCGCGGTGGATGGTGTCGATCCAGGCGGCGCAGGAATACGGCACCACGATCCCCGTGGTGCCGAGGATCGACAGCCCGCCCACGATGCCGAGCCGCCCGTTCAGCGTCTGCGCCGCCAGCGTCTCGCCGCCGGGAATCGACAACTCGACGACGGCATCCGGCGCGGGCACCAGTGCTGCACGCGCCGTGCGTATCAGGGCGCGGGGCACCGGGTTGAGGGCCGGCTCGCCGGGCGGGATCGGCAGGCCGGGCCGGGGGACGGGGCCGACGCCGGGGCCGGCGCGGAACACGACGCCGCTGCCTGGCGGCCCGGCGGATACCCGGGCGAACACCAGCGCGCCATGCGTCACGTCCGGGTCGTCGCCCGCGTCCTTGACCACGCCCGCCATGGCTGTGCCGGCTTCCAGCGCCGTCTCCGCCAGGGCGAACGACACGCGCCGCCCGCGGGGCAGGGCGATCTCCACCGGGTCCGGGAACTCGCCGGTCAGCAGGGCGGCGAACGCGGCCTTCGCCGCCGCGGTGGCGCAGGCCCCGGTCGTCCAGCCCCGGCGCAACGGTCGCAACTCGTCCACGGCGCGGACTATAGGCGGAAATGGCTATGAGGCCGAGGGGCCTCGTGGTCGGCGCGCCGCGGTCCGGGTCCGGCAAGACCACGGTGACGTTGGCGCTGGTGGCGGCAATGCGCCGCCGGGGCCTCCTGGTGCGGGCCGCCAAGTCCGGGCCGGACTACATCGATCCCGCCTTCCACGCCGTCGCCAGCGGCGCGCCCGTGCTGAACCTTGATAGCTGGGCAATGCCGCCGCCTATGCTCGACCAACTGGCGCATCAGGCCGCGGCCGGCGCGTCGGTCCTGGTCGTCGAGTCCGCCATGGGGCTGTTCGATGGCGTCGCCGGGCCGCCCGGGCGCAGCGGGGCGGCGGCAGACCTTGCGGCCCGGCTGCGGCTGCCGGTGCTGCTGGTGCTCGACGTGACCGGGCAATCGCAGACCGCCGCCGCCGTGGCCCGCGGCTTCGCTGTCCATGACCCGGCGGTCGCCATCTGCGGCGTGGTGCTGAACCGCGTCGCCAGCGAGCGGCACCGCACGGGCGCTGCGGTTGCCATCGAGGCGGCGGGCTTGCCCGTGCTCGGCGCGCTGCCGCGCGATGCGTCGCTGTCCTTGCCGGAGCGCCACCTCGGCCTGGTGCAGGCGGCCGAACACCCGGATCTTCCGGACCTCCTGCGCCGCCTGGCCGACAAGGCCGAGCTGCACCTGGACCTCGACGCCATCCTTCGGCACGCGGCGCCCGTGGCCGGCCCTGCCGCGCCCGCCGCCGCCTTGCCGCCGCCGGGCCAGTGCGTGGCGCTGGCGGCCGACGCCGCGTTCAGCTTCGTTTACGCCCACCTGGTCCAGGGCTGGCAGCGCGCCGGGGCCGAGGTCGTCCGCTTCTCGCCGCTGGCCGATGAGCCGCCGCCTGAACGCTGCGACGTGTGCTGGCTGCCCGGCGGCTATCCGGAGTTGCACGCGGCGCGCCTTGCCGGCGCCGGGCGGTTCATGGCGGGCCTCGCGCGCTTCGCCCGGACCCGCCCGGTGCATGGCGAGTGCGGCGGCCACATGGTGCTGGGGCAGGGAGTCGAGGACGCAGCCGGCGCCCGGCACGCCATGGCCGGCCTGCTCGGGCACGAGACCAGCTTCGCGCGGCGCAAGATGAACCTGGGATACCGTGAAGCGACGCTGCTGGCCGGCTGCCCGGTTGGCGCTGCCGGCAGCGTGGTGCGCGGGCACGAGTTCCACTACGCCAGCACGGTCGATCCGGGAGGAGATGCGCCGCTGGCGGCCCTGAGGGATGCTGCCGGCGCAAGCCTGGGCAACGCGGGCGGGCAGCGCGGCCACGTCACCGGCAGCTTCTTCCACGTCATTGCCCCGGCAGCCTGACCGCGACTGCCAAGCTTCTCCATTTTGGGGGATGGTGGATTTTCCGCGTCGGGCAACCGACCGGAAAAACCTGCGTTCTGCCACCATCATCACAGGAGGAACGGCGATGGCGGCTTCAGGCACTTTCAACGACGCAGCGCAGGACACCAAGGAGCAGATCGCACAGCTCCGCGCCCAGGTGCAGACCCTGATGTCCGAGCGGGTGACGCCAGCGCTCTCCAGCGCCGCCGGGACCGCCCAGGACTATGCCCGGCAGGCCCGGGACGTGGCCTCCGACCAGACCGAGATGCTGTCTGACCATGTGCGCGAGTCGCCGATCATGGCCATCCTGATTGCTGCCGGTGCGGGCTACTTGCTCGGCCGCATCGCCCGTTAGCCCGATGCGTACGGTCGAGCTTGCCAAGGTCGCGGCATCGGCGGAGGCGCTCCGCCTGCGCCGCCTCGCTTACCGCCAAGGGATGCGCGCGGCTTACGGGGCCGGCGCCGCAGTGTTCGGGATCGCTGTTTTCGTGCTGCTGCACGTCGTCGCCTACCACGCCATGGTGCCGCGGGTATCGCCCTTCGCGGCAAGCCTTATCCTCTTGGCTGTCGATTTGATCATAGCGGCGGTCCTTGGCTACCTCGCACTGCGCAACAAGTCGGATTCAGTCGAGGACGAGGCCAAGATGATCCGCCAGCAAGCCATCGTGGAACTGCAGAAGTCCATGACCGTCGTGTCGTTGGCGGGCGAGGCCGCAAGCTCGATGGTGCGGCGTCCCCGCACCGTGACTGTGGTGAAGCCGCGCGGCACGGTGCGGATCGCCGGTGAGTTGGCCGCGCGTCTGCTTTCGCGCAAATAGGTCGGAGAGAGTGGGGCAGGTGCCCCGGCAAGGAAGGCCGGCCTTTGATGCTTAACGCCGATTTGCCGATCCTGGTTCGTCAGCAGGGGCGGATCGGGCGCCTGACCTTGAACCGGCCGCAGTCTCTCAACGCGCTCGACCACGCCATGTTGCGAGACTTGCATGGCGCGCTTGATGCTTGGCGGAGCGATCCAGTGATCGAGGCTGTCGTCATCGAAGGGGCGGGGGGCCGGGCGTTCTGCGCCGGCGGCGACATCCGGCAAGTGCGCGAACTGGCGCTGACAGGGCGATACGGCGAAGTGGAAACGTTCTTCGCTGGCGAGTATGCGTTGAACGCTGCAATCGCGCGCTACCCGAAACCGTATGTCGCCTTGATCGACGGCGTGTGCATGGGCGGCGGCATGGGCCTGTCCATCCATGGCAGCGCGCGTGTCGTCACCGACGCGGCCATGATGGCCATGCCGGAGACCGGGATCGGCTTCTTCCCCGATATCGGCGCGAGCTTTTTCCTGCCGCGGCTGCCGGGCAGCCATGGCATGTTCCTGGCACTGACCGGCACCCGGGTGCATGGGGCCGATGCGGTCGGCTTGGGCCTTGCGACCCACTACGTCGCGCGTGACCGGGTTGCGATGCTTGCGGACGACCTGGCCGAGGAGGGGATCGCTGCCCTGGCTCGTGCAGCCTTGCCGGTGCCGGCTGGCGCAAAACCTCGCCACGCAGAGGTCGTCGCCTGTTTCGGCGGAAGCAGCGTCCAAGGTATCCTGGATCGCCTGGCAGGATTGGGGAGTGCGCCCGCACAGGACGCCACGGACACGTTGCGGTCAAAGTCGCCAACTTCCGTGCTGTGGACGTTCGAACTGATGCGGCTTGGCGCAAGCCGCACGCTTGAGCAATGCCTGGAAGTCGAGCTTGCCCTGGCCCGGCGTGCCGTCCAACACCCCGACTTCGCGGAGGGCGTGCGCGCGATGGTCATAGACAAGGACCGCAACCCGCGGTGGTCGCCGGCCAGGATCGAGGATGTCCCGCCCGAGGAGATCGAGGCGTTGTTCCAGCGGCTCGGCAACGCCTGACAACACGCGGGGGCGGGACCGCCGGCCCCGCCCCCGCGGCGCACGTCAGGCTGCGCGGCTCATGTGGATCGCCTTCCAGACCTTCTCCGGCGTAGCAGGCATGTCGATGCTTTTCACCCCGGTGTCGGACAACGCATCGACGATCGCGTTGATGACCGCGGGCGGGCTGCCGACCGCGCCGGCCTCCCCGGCCCCCTTGACCCCCAGCGGGTTCGACGTGCAGGGCACCTCGATCAGGTCAACCTCGATGTCCGGCAAGTCGGCTGCGCGGGGCAGGGCGTAGTCCATGAAGCTGCCCGACAGCAACTGGCCGGATTGCGGGTCGTAGGCCGTCTGCTCCAGCACCGCCTGGCCAAACCCCTGGGCGACGCCGCCATGCACCTGGCCGCGCACGATCATCGGGTTCACCGCCTTGCCCACGTCGTCGCACACGATGTAGCGCAGGATGCTGACCATCCCGGTGTCGGGGTCGATCTCCACCTCGGCCATGTGGCAGCCGTTCGGGAAGGTGTGGACGTCGATCTTGGCGACCTCGGCGGCGTCGAGCATCGTCGCCTCCTGGCCGCTGGCCGCGCGGGCACGCTGGGCCGCGGCAAGCTGCAGGATGTCCATGCCGCGGTCCGTGCCCACCACGCTGAACCGCCCGCCCGAGAACTCGATGTCGGACACGGCCGCTTCCAGCGCCTCCGACGCCGCCTTCTTGCCCTTCTCGATGACGCTCGCCGCGGTGACGAGGATGGCCTGACCCTCGGAGTACAGGCTGCGCGCGCCGCCGGTGCCGCCGCCGGTCGGAATGGTGTCGGTGTCGCCCTGCTTGATCCGCACCTTGTCGCCGTCGATGCCGAGCTGGTCGGCCGTGAGCTGGACATAGGCGGTCTCGTGCCCCTGCCCGGTGCTTTGCGTGCCGACGAACACATCGACGAAGCCGTCGTCGGCGAAGCGGATCTCCGCCCGCTCGCTCGGCGAGCCGCCGGTGGCTTCCAGGTAGTAGGACATGCCGATGCCGCGCTTCATGCCGCGCTGCGCGCTGCTGGCCCGCCGCCCCGCGAAGCCGGCCCAGTCGATCTTCTCCAGCGCCGCGTCCAGCACGCGCTGGAAGTCGCCGCTGTCGTAGGTCTGCTTCATCGCCGTCACGTATGGCATGGCGCTGGGTGCCACCATGTTGCGGCGGCGAAGCTCGATGCGGTCGATCCCGACCTCGGCCGCGGCGGCGTCGATCAGCCGCTCGACCACATAGTTGCTTTCCGGGCGCCCGGCGCCCCGGTAGGCGTCCACCGGGACCGTGTGGGTGAACACGCCCAGCACGTTCACGTAGATGGCCTGGAACTTGTAAACGCTCGCCAGGACCTTGGTGCCGGCCAGCGTCGGGATGAACGGGGCGAAGTTGGACAGGTAGGCGCCCATGTTCGCCACGTTGCGGGTGCGCAGCGCCAGGAAGTTGCCGTCCTTGTCGAGCGCGATCTCGCCCTGGGTGATGTTGTCGCGGCCGTGGGTGTCCGACAGGAACGCCTCGCTCCGCTCGCTGGCCCACTTCACCGGGCGCCCGAGGCGGCGCGCCGCGTAGCAGGCGAGCGCCTGCTCGGCATACAGGAACAGCTTCATGCCGAAGCCGCCGCCGACGTCGGGCGTCACGATGCGGAACCGGTCCTCCGGCACGTTGAACACCGCCTGGGCCAGCATCGACTTGAGCGGCCAGCCGCCCTGCGTGTTGGTGTAGAGCGTCCAGCGCCCGGTCGCGGCGTCGTAGTCGGCCACCGCCGCCCGGGCCTCCATGGAGGCGACGACGACGCGGTTGTTCACCACCGTGAGCCGGGTGACGTGCGCGGCTTCGGCGAACAGGACCTCGGTGCGCTCCTTTTCCCCGGACTCCCAGTCGAAGCACACGTTGCCCGGCGCCTGCGGCCAGACCGCCGGCGCGTCGGCGTCCAACGTCGCCCCCAGGTCGGTGATGCTGGGCAGGATGTCATAGTCCACCATCACGGCCTCCGCCGCGTCCCGGGCCGCCTGGTGGGTTTCCGCCACGATGAAGGCCACGGGGTCGCCGACGTGGCGCACCTCGCCGTCGGCCAGCACCGGGTGCGGCACCTCGGCGCGGGAGGAACCGTCACGGTTCTTCAGCGGGATGAGGCAGGGCAGGCCGCCGATGCCGTCCGCCTTGAGGTCGGCGCCGGTGTAGATCGCAAGCACGCCGGGCAGGCCGACCGCCGCCCCGGTGTCGATCGACAGGATGCGCGCCGCCGCATGCGGGCTGCGCAGGACGGCGCCCACGGCCTCGTTCGCCAGCGTGATGTCGTCGGTGTAGCGTCCGTTGCCGATCAGCAGCCGGGGGTCTTCCACGCGCCGTACTGGCTGGGCCATGCCGAATTTTGTCATGCTTGCGTCTCCTCGCTGGCGTCTAGGCTGGTCTAAG
This sequence comes from uncultured Acetobacteraceae bacterium, assembly GCA_964250815.1. Lineage (GTDB taxonomy): Bacteria > Pseudomonadota > Alphaproteobacteria > Acetobacterales > Acetobacteraceae > CAHJXG01. The sequence continues at coordinate 10,024 of CAXUIQ010000013.1, read as the reverse complement.
AGATCAAGAGATGCGGATGCCGGGCGAAAGGCCAAGGGTCCTAGTGGACGCGCTCCAGCGTCTTGCCGGACTTCTTGCCGAACCGGGCCTTCGTCCACTCCCGCATGCTTTGGAAGGTGACATACAGCATCGGGATCAGGAAGATGCCGAACATGCTGGCGGCGATCATGCCGGCGAACACCGGGGTGCCCACGGCGCGCCGGCTGACCTGCGCCGCGCCGTTCGCCAGCACGAGCGGCAGCAGACCGAGCACAAAGGCGAGCGAGGTCATCATCACCGCGCGGAACCGGGTCTTGGCGCCGAGCCGCGCCGCCTCGGCGATCGGCTTGCCTTCTTCGCGCTGGTCCTTGGCGAACTCCACGATCAGGATGCCGTTCTTCGCCGCAAGCGCGATCAGCACCACCAGCCCGATCTGCGCATACAAGTCGAGCGCCAGCCCCCCCAGCAGCAGCCCGATGAAGGACCCGAGGATGCCGACGCTGACCGAGAGCAACACCGGCACGGGGATGACCCAGCTTTCATAGAGCGCCACGAGGAACAGGTAGGCGAACAGGATCGCCAGCCCCAGGATCTTGCCGGTCTGCCCCGAGGCCGACTTCTCCTGGAATGCCGTCCCGGTCCACTCGAAGCTGTATCCCGCCGGCAGGGTTTTGTCGCTGATCTGCTCCATCACGGCCAGCGCGTCGCCCGAGGACACGCCCGGCTTCGGCGTGCCGTTCACCGTGATGGAGCGGTAGTTGTTGTAGCGGCTGATGGTCTGCGGCCCCAGGACGATCCGCGCGTCGGCGATCGAGCGCAGCGGCACCATGGTGCCCTGCTTGTTGCGTATGTAGATCCGCCACACCGCCGGGATGTCGGTCCGGTCCGCGGCCTCCCCCTGGATGTTCACCTGCCAGGTCCGGCCGAACAGGTTGAAGTCGTTGACGTAGATGCCGCCCAGGGTGCCTTGCAGGGACGTGAACACGTCGCTGATGGACAAGCCCAGTGCCTGCGCCTTTTCCCGGTCGATGTCGAGGTAGATGGAGGGCGTCGTCGGGCTGAAGGTGCTGAACACCCGGGCGAGCTTCGGATCCCCGTTCGCCGCCGCGAGCAGGCCGTTCAGCACGGTGCCCATCTCGGCAGGCTCCCGCCCTTCCAGGTTCTGCAACTGGTACTCGAACCCGCCGCTGGTCGAAAGCCCGATGATCGGCGGCAGGTTGAACGGGAAGATGGTGGCCGAGCGGATCTGCTGCACCCCGGCGGCCACCCGGCCGATCAGCGCCTGCGCCTTGTCGGACGCCGCCTTGCGGTCGGCGAACGGCTTCATGCGCATCACCATGAACGCCGCGTTGGACTGGTTGCCGCCGTCGAGCAGCGAGAAGCCGACGATGGAAAGCACGTTCTGGATTTGCGGGATGTCCTTGATCACCGCCTCCACCCGCTCCACGACGCCGCGGGTGCGGGTCACGCTGGCGCCGTCGGGAAGCTGCACGGCGGTGAAGAACGCGCCCTGGTCCTCGTCCGGCAGGAACCCGGTCGGCGTGCGCAGGGTCAGGGCGTAGATTCCGCCGCCGCACAGCAGCGCGACCAGCACGCCGACGACGCCGACCCGCAGCAGCCGCGCCACGATCGCGGCGTAGCCGTCCCGCACCCAGTCGATGCCGCGCCCGATCCGCCCGAGGATGCCGCGCCGGGGGCCGCCATGCCGCAGGAACACGCCGCACAGCGCCGGGGACAAGGTGAGCGCGTTGATCGCCGAGATCAGCACCGCCACGCTGATGGTGACGGCGAACTGCCGGAACAGCGTGCCGGAGATGCCGGGGATGAAGCCGATCGGCACGAACACCGACAAGAGCACGAGCGTGATGGCGATGATCGGCGCGGTGATCTGCGCCATGGCCTTCTTGGTCGCGTCCCGGGGCGAAAGGTCCGGCTCCTCCTCCATCACGCGCTCGACGTTCTCCACCACCACGATGGCGTCGTCCACCACGATGCCGATGGCCAGCACGAGCGCCAGGAGCGACACGGTGTTGGCGGAGTAGCCGAGCGCCAGCAGCACCGCGAAGGTGCCGACCAGGCTGACCGGCACCGCGATGCTCGGGATGATGGTGGCGCGGATGTTGCCGAGGAACAGGAACACCACGACCACCACCAGCGCGAACGCTTCCAGCAGCGTGGACTTCACCTCGGCGATCGTGTCGGACACGAAGGTCGAGCTGTTGTAGAACACCTGCGACTTGAGGCCCTCGGGGTAGCGCTTGGACAGGTCGTCCAGCGCCGCCTGCACGCGGTCGGCCGTCCGAACCGCGTTGGCGCCGGGGGCGAGATAGACGCCCAGCGTGACGGCCGGGTTGCCGTTCAGCCGGCTTTCGCTGTCCTGCGTCGCGGCGCCCAGTTCGACGCGCGCCACGTCGCGCACCCGCAGCACGGAGCCGTCGGGATTGGCGCGGAGCAGGATGTCGCCGAACTCCTCTGGCGTGGTGAGGCGGCCCTTGGTTTGCAGGTTGATCTGGAACTGGGTGTCGTTGCTGGTGGGCCGCGCGCCGACCCGGCCAACGGGCGCCTGCACGTTCTGCTGCTGGATCGCCTGGATGATGTCGCTCGGCGCCAGGTTGAGGCTGATCAGCCGGTTGGTGTCGAACCAGATGCGCATGGAGTAGTCGAGCGCGCCGAACAAGGAGGCCGACCCCACGCCGTTCACCCGGGACAGCCGGTCGAGCACGTTGATCGTCACGTAGTTGGAGATGAACAGCGGGTCCTGCTTCGCCCCTTCGCTGGAGAACGCCAGGAACTCCAGGATCGCGGACGACCGCTTCTGGACGGTGACGCCCTGGCGCTGCACCTCCGCCGGCAGGCGGGACAGCGCCGCCTGCACGCGGTTGTTGACGTTCACGGTGTTGATGTCCGGGTTCGACCCCAGCGCGAACGACACCGTCAGCCCATAGCTCCCGTCGTTGGCGGAGTTGGACTTCATGTAGATCATCTGGTCGGCGCCGTTGACCTGGGCCTCCAGCGGCTGGGCCACGGTCGCCTCGACCACCGCGGCGGACGCGCCGGGGTAGCGGGTCGTGACCTGCACCTGCGGCGGCACGACGTCCGGGAACTGGCTGACGGGGATCACGGTCATTGCGATCAGCCCGGCGATCACCGTGATGATCGCGATGACGATGGCAAGCCGCGGGCGGTCAACGAAGGTGGCGGAGATCATGGGGCTACAGGTCCGATGCCGGCGCGCGCTTCGGCGCGTTGGCTGAATCGGTCCATGAAACCAACCTGGTGCCCTGGCTCATGCTGCATCTCCTGACTGCGCCAGGGCACTAGGTCCGCGGCGCGGAGGCGGGAAGCGCCGGGCCGGCGCTGGCCGGGCCGGGGTTCACGGTGGCGCCGGGCCTCACGCGCTGCACGCCATCCACCACGACGGTCTCCCCTTCCTTCAGCCCGGCCGAGATCACCGCAAGGCCCGGCGTGCTCTGGCCCAATTGGAGGCGGCGCTGCTCCGCCTTGTTGCCGTCGCCCACGACCCAGACGTAGCTGCCCTGCTGGTCCGACAGGATGGCGCTGCGCGGGATCACGATCTGATCGACCGGCTCCACGCCTTCCAGCGTCACCGTCACGAACTCCCCGTCCGACAGTTCGCGGTCGCCGGGGTCGCCGGCCTTGGACCCCGACCGCAGCGGATTCGGGATGCGCCCGCGCAGCGTCAGGGTGTCGGTGTTGGCCGCGACCGTGGGATCGACGTAGTCGAGCTTGCCGACCTGGCCGTAAATCTTCCCGTTGGGCAGCCGGAGCTTGATCGTCACCGCGCCGAACCCGCCCTTGTCCCCGTAGCGGTCCCGCAGATCGACGGCGGCCCGGACGGACACGGGGAACAGCACGTACATGGGGTCCTGGCTCACGATGGTCGCGAGCACGCCGGAGCTTGGGCTGACGACGTTGCCTTCGGTCACGGTGGTGCGGCTGATCTTGCCGTCGATGGGGGCCTTGATCTCGGTGTAGTCGAGGTTGGTCTGCGCCAGCCGAAGCTGCGCCTGCGCGTTGGACAGTTGCGCCGTTTGGCTCCGCTGCGTGGCCCGCGCGTCGTCCACCAGGCTCCGCTGGCCTGCCGGCGTGTTCAGCAGCGCCTCCGCCCGGCCGAGCGTCAGGCTGCTGCCTTGCAGCACGGCCTGGGCCTGGGCGACGGAAGCGGCCTGGGCCGCGACCTGGGCCTCGAACGGCGCCCGCTCCAGCCTGTACAGCACGTCGCCCGTGTGTACTTCCGCGCCTTCCGTGAAGTGGCGCTCCTCCAGGAAGGCGGTCACGCGGGCGACCAGATCGACGCGGCTGATCGCCTGGATGCGGCCGACGAACTCGCTGGTCTCGGTCACCGGCTGCTTCTTCGCCTGCACGATGCCGACGGCAGGGGGCGCGCCCGGAGCGGGCTGCGCCAGGGCAGGACTGCCGAAGGCAAGAAGGGCGAGCGCCAGCGGGGGGAGGCGACACAGCATCGGGATCACTTTCGCAGTACGGGCGCTGCAGGTCCAGCGAAGGCGAGGCCACGCAATGTCAGCTTTTCGCCATTGCACCACATTCAACCGAACTTTGCATGTCTGGCGGCGCCGTTCCACCCCGGCCAACTGGGGAGGCCGCGTGGCGAGGGGCTTCACGATGATCGGAAACAGGCTCGCAAGCCGAGGATGTTCGGGGCAGCGGCGGCCGCAACCGCCTGCCGCACCGGGCGGAGGTTGATTGCGCCGTTGGTTTGGGTCAAGGAAGGCGGCGATGCGTGGGGGTGTTTCCTGAAGCAGCGGCATAGGCGTCAGCATGGGGGTTAGTCCAACACCTGCGCGCGCCAGGCGCCATGCTTTGAAAGCAGGAGAATGACGATGGCGCGCGACGACATCTTGGAACCGATCCGGGCCCGGGCCTATCAGTTGTGGGAGCAGGCCGGCCGCCCTGAAGGTGGCGACCTCGAATTCTGGGAACGTGCCCGGCGCGAGATCGAGGCGGAAAAGGCCGCGGCGGACCCCAGGCCCGACCCGGCGGAAGGGGCGAAGGAGTCGCCCCTTTGACTGACACTCCGCCCGACCGCCTGGCGTCGCATCCCAAGAGTCCCTACTACAACGCGGCCCTGCTTGAGCGCGGCGTCGGCGTCCGGTTCAAGGGCGTGGAAAAGAACAACGTGGACGAGTACTGCGTGAGCGAGGGCTGGGTGCGCCTCACCGTCGGAAAGGCCGTGGACCGGACGGGCGCGCCGATGACGATGAAGCTGATGGGGCCGGTCGAGGTTTATTTCCGGGACGCGGTGCCGGACGGGGCTTGAAGCTGCGCCTCGGCGTCAGCCATGCCGGCGGCAGAACTCCTCCGCACCCAGCGTGCGGAAGTCCGCCATCGCCGCGCCGATCCGCTCGTGCGGCCACTCCCACCAGGCGATCCGCAGCAGGTCCGCGATCACCGCGTCGGAAAACCGCATCCGCAGCACGCGGGCCGGATTGCCGGCGACCACCGCGAAGTCCGGCACGTCCTTCGTCACGATCGCCCCGGCGCCGACCGCCGCCCCCGTGCCGACCGTGACGCCCGGCAACACGACGGCCCCGTGGCCGATCCACACGTCATGCCCGAGCGTCACCGGGCTGCTTCGGCGCCATTCGAAGAAGCCGGGGTCGTCGGGTCCCAGGCCGTAGGCGCTGCTGCGGTAGCCGACGTGGCTCAGCATCACCCGCCCGAGCGGGTGATTGCCTGGGTTCAGCCGCGTGTGCGCCGCGATCGAGCAGAACTTGCCGATCGCGGCATAGATGATGTCGCTGTCGTTCACGACGTAGGAGTAGTCGCCGAAGCTGCTTTCGGCGACCTTGGTGCGGGCGCCGACCTCGCACCAGCGGCCAAAGGTGGTGGCGCGCACGGAAGCGGTGCGGTGGATGCTGGGCGTCTCGCCCAGGCGCTTTTCCGCGGAGGCCGGGTCTGCCGTCACGGGCGGGGCGCTTGTCAGTTCAGGAACATCTTGCCCGGGTTCATGATCCCGCGCGGGTCGAGCGCCGCCTTGATCTGCCGCATCACCGCCAGGGCTTCGGCCCCGTGCTCCGCTTGGAGGAACTCGCGCTTGCCGATGCCGATGCCGTGCTCGCCGCTGCAGGAGCCGCCGAGCGCCATCGCCCGGGCCACGATCTTCTTGTCCAGCTCCCAGGCCCGCGCCAGCGCGTCCTCGCCCGGCGGCACCAGGATGACGGTATGGAAGTTGCCGTCGCCGACATGGCCGACGATGGGTGCGAGCAGGCCGGACTGCTCGATGTCCTGCTTCGCGCCGAGGATCAGCTCCGTCAGGCGGGAGATCGGCACAATGGCGTCCGTCGCTAGCCCGCGATGGCCCGGACGGAGCGCCAGCGCCGCCCAGTAGGCGTCGTGCCGCGCCTTCCACAGCCGGTTGCGCTCGGCGGCGTCCGTCGCCCATTGGAAGCCGCTGGCGCCGAAGCCCGCGGCGATCTCCTCCGCCAGCGCCGCCTGCTCGGAGACAGCGGCCGGGCTGCCGTGGAACTCCAGCAGCAGGGTCGGGCGCGCGGTGTAGCCGTCCAGCTTCGAGTAGGCGATGCAGGCGCCCATCTGCACGTCGTCCAGCAGCTCGATCCGCGCGACCGGGATGCCGGCTTGCAGGACCGCGATCACGCTGTCCACCGCGCCGGCCAGGCCGTCGAACTGGCAGATGGCGGCGCTCATCGCCTCGGGGATGCCATGGAGGCGGAGCTGGATCTCGGTGATCACGCCGAGCGTGCCCTCCGACCCCAGCATCAGGTGGGTGAGGTCGTAGCCCGTCGCGGACTTGCGGACGCGCCCGCCGGTCTCGATCAGGCGGCCGTCGGGAAGCGCGACCTGCAGGCCCAGCACGTTCTCCCGGATGGTGCCGTAACGCACGGCGGCGGTGCCGGAGGCGCGGGTGGCGCACATGCCGCCGATGCTGCACTCGCTGCCGGGATCGACGGGGAAGAACAGGCCCTGGTCGCGCAGGTGCGCGTTGAGCTGCTGCCGGGTGACGCCGGCCTCGATCCGGCAGTCCATGTCGGCCGGGTTCACCTGGAGCACGCGGGTCATGCGCGACAGGTCCAGGCTGATGCCGCCGCGCACCGGGGTGACGTGGCCTTCCAGGCTGGTGCCGGCGCCGAACGGCACCACGGGGACGCCGTGCCCGTGGCACAAGGCGAGGACGCGCGCCGCTTCCTCGCCGCGCTCCACGAAGGCGACGGCGTCGGGCAGGCTGCGGGGCTGGCTGTCCTCGCCGTGGCTGTGCTGCTCGCACAGCGCAGCGTTGGTGGTGATGCGCTCGCCAAGGAACTCGCGGGCCTGGGCGATGACGGCGTCAACGGGGCGTGCCATGGGGTTTTCCTTTTCCCCCAAGTCTAGCGCAACGCGGCCGGGCGCGTCACCCTGGGTCCGGCAGCAGGGGAGACGTGCGTGACCCTATCCGTGAACCAGGACCGGCTCTGGCAGGCCCACCTCGACATGGCCGCCGTCGGCGCGACCCCGGAGGGCGGCTGCAACCGCCCGGCGTTGTCCGCCGCGGACGCGGAGGCGCGCGCCCTGCTGCTGTCCTGGTGCGAGCCGATGGGTCTCAAGATGGAGCGCGACGGCATCGGCAACCTGTTCCTGCGCCGCGACAGCCGGGTGCAGCGGCCCGCCGTCGCCTTCGGCAGCCACCTGGACACCGTGCCGACCGGCGGGCGGTTTGACGGCGCGTTCGGCGTGCTGGCGGGGCTTGAGGCCTTGCGCGCCCTGGACGACGCCGGGGTGCTGACCGCGGCGCCGCTGGAGCTGGTGGTCTGGACCAACGAGGAGGGCAGCCGCTTCCCGCCCGCCATGATGGGCAGCCGGGTGCACGCGGGCGAGCTGCCGCTAGAACGCGCCTTGACGACGCCCGACGACGCCGGGGAAACGGTGGGGGAGGCGCTGGCCGAGACGTTCCAGATCGGCTTCCTGCCGCCGGGGCCGCGCGACTGGGCCGCCTGGATCGAGCCGCACATCGAGCAAGGCCCGGTGCTGGAGCAGTCGGGCGCCGCCATCGGCATCGTGACCGGCACCGTCCAGGCCCGCTACTTCCAACTGACGGTCACGGGGGAGCCGAGCCACGCCGGCGCCACCGCCATGGGCGGGCGCCGCGACAGCCTGGCCGCCGCCGCGGAGATGATCCTCGCGACCGAGCAGATCGGCCTGTCCAGCGAACCCGGCGGGCGCAGCTCGGCGGCGTGGATCGGCAACGCACCCAACGTCCGCGGCGCCGTGCCCAGCCGGACCCGGCTGCACTGCGACGTGCGGCACGAGGACCCGGCCCGCGCCGAGGCCATGGAGGCCGCCGCCCGCATCGCCTGGACCGGCATCGCCGCCCGCCGCGGCGTGCAGTTGGAGGTCGATGCCTATGCGTCGTTCGGCCCCGCCCGGTTCGACCCGGGGCTTGGCGCGCTGCTGCGGGAGGTCGCCGCCGCCCGGCAGCTTCCGGTGCGCGACATGGTGGCCGCCGCCGGGCACGACAGCGTGCTGGTGGCGAAGCTGTGCCCCAGCGCCATGCTGTTCGTGCCGAGCCGCGGCGGCGTCACCCACCACCCCGCCGAACACACCGCGCCGAAGCACCTGGCCCAGGGCGCCCAGGTTTTGCTGGATGCCGTCATGCGGCTCGCAAACTGACGCTGCGCGGCGGCGAATTGACGCTGTTTGGACCGGGGCCTACCCTCCCGGGATCATAAGCCGCGAGGAACGCCCGATGCCCAACAAGGTGAAGCAGGCCTGGCAGGACGGCCGGGCGGTCGTCAACGGCTGGCTCGCGATCCCCAACGGCTTCTCGGCGGAGGTGATGGCGCAGGCCGGCTGGGACAGCGTCACCGTGGATTTGCAGCACGGCGTGCAGGACTACTTGTCCATGGTCGTCTGCTTCCAGGCGATGCAGGTGCATCCGGTGCTGCCGATGGTGCGCGTCCCCTGGAACGAGCCGGGCATCGTCGGCAAGGTGCTGGACGCCGGCGCCTACGGCGTGATCTGCCCCATGGTCAACACCCGGGCGGAGGCGGAGGCCTTCGTGTCCTTCTGCCGCTACCCGCCCGCCGGCAAGCGCAGCAACGGGCCGATCCGCGCCGGCATCTACGGCGTGGGCACCACCTACCAAGCCACAGCCAACGACGAGATCCTGTGCATCCCGATGGTCGAGACCCAGGAGGCCGTGGACAACCTGGAAGCCATCCTCGACGTGCCCGGCATCGACGCCGTGTATATCGGCCCGAGCGACCTCGGCTTCTCCATGGGCCTGCCGCCGGTGCTGGACCGGGAGGAACCGCAGATCATGGCGATCTACGAGCGCGTGGTTGCCGAGACCAGGCGGCGCGGGCTTCGCGCCTGCATCCATTGCCTGACCCCGGCCTACGCCGTCCGGATGGTCGCCATGGGGTTCAGCCTGGTGACCATCGCCAACGACAGCGGCCTGCTGCTCGGCGCCGCCCGCGCCGCGGTGCAGGCGGTGCGCAAGGGCTAAAAGGAACCATCATGCCGACCCCCGTCATCCGCCTGCATCCCGAGGACGCCGTGGTGATCGCCCGGGCCACCCTGCTGCCGGGCGCCGAGGTCGCGCCGGGCGTCGCCGCCGTCGAACGCATCCCCGCCGGGCACAAGGCCGCGGTGCGGGCGCTGGCGGAGGGCGAGGCGATCCAACGCTACGGCCAGATCATCGGCTTTGCCACCCGGCCCATCGCGCCCGGCGCCCATGTCCACGTGCACAACTGCGGCATGGGCGACTTCGCCAAGGACTACGCCTACAGCCAGGACGCCCGGCCCACGGCGATGGCGAACGAGGGGCTGACCTTCTCCGGCATCCGCCGCCCGGACGGGCGGGTCGCCACGCGGAACTACATCGGCATCCTGACCTCGGTGAATTGCAGCGCGCACGTCGCCGGGCTGGTGGCGGACGTGTTCAAGCGCAACCCGTTCACCGGGCACGACCCGCTGGCGGCATATCCGAACGTCGATGGCGTAGTGGCGCTGACCCACAAGACCGGCTGCGGCATGACGGACGGGGAGCCGCTGCGCCTGCTGCGCCGCA
>CAXUIQ010000012.1:18556-22534 GCA_964250815.1 uncultured Acetobacteraceae bacterium | reverse complement strand
ACGGTGGAGGCCAGGCTGGGCAGCAGCGGTGTCGGCGGCAAGGACGGCGGCTGCCTTGCCGCAGCGCCTTCGGACGGCTCGGCCAGGAGGCCGCGCGGGCGGGCTGCCCTGCCGGCGCTGAGCAGTGCGGCGGCGCGCTCGATGAGGTGGTCAGGTTGCGAAGCCATGATGGTGCCGTGTGTTCTGCCTGATGGATGACCGGAAACGCTGCGCGGGCACGGACAGGATACGATCGGACGCTTGGCCTGGGGTCTCGTTGCTGTCTTCTGGGCCATCTTCTGGGCCGTTTGCCGGCACCTGCACCGCAGCCCTCAAGAGCGTCCCCTTACCCAAGGCCAGGCGGCCCGGCCGCGCCAGCCGGGTCCGCCCCCCGGCAGCCATCCCACCAAATCAGCGTCGCAGCAACAGTAATCAGCGGACGCGCAACGATTGGGCCGCGTCCCGCTGCATCCCGGGAGGCGGTGCGGTCTGCGAGCCGCGGCTCTGCTTCGCCGTCCGCCTCATCTCGGGAAAACGTTTTGCGATCTTCGGGACTGGCGGAGCGATGCGGTCAGCACATCTTCGGCCTTGTTGCCCGGTTGGGCCGTTCGGGGCGCGCGGAAGTGGTTCATGCGGGCCATCCTACCGCCCCGGATGGCGCACGACAATTTATGTTGCGGTGCCGTTGCGAAATGCTCCCGGAAAGTTTAAGGGAGCCTGTGGCGCGGGGAACACGCGGGAGCGGCGTCCTGCAAGGCTTTGCTATAAACCGTAAGGTTGGAGGCGGCGAGTGTGGTTTGATACGCCATGCCGGTGGTATTCGGCCCGGATGGCCAGGAAATCGTTGCGTACTGCGTGGTGTGTTCTTGCCGAAACGTGTCGCGCGGGGTTGAAATGACTCGCTTCGTTGAAAACCATGTCTCGCCCGAGATGGTCGCGCTTTGGCTGCTGGAATTCGTGCTGTCGTTCAGCCTGGCCTACATTCTCCTCAGCACCGGCTCGATCGCGGCCGGCATGCAGCCGACGGTTGTCCACCACTCGATGATCCTGGCGCTGACCAGCGGTTTCACGGCGTTCGCCATCGGCCTGTACCGGCCGGAGGGGTTCCGCCGCATGCGGGGGCTGCTGCTGAACACTGCCCTCGGCGGCGTGCTGGCGTTCCCCGCGGTCTGGCTTGTCAGCAAGGCGCTTGGCATCGGGGAGAACCAGTGGATCGGGCCTGACGCGCTGTGGCCGCTGAAGGTCGGCGCCGCTTGGATCGCGGCCCTGTTCGCGACCAGGCTGCTGTTCCTGGCGGCGGTGCGCTCCAACCTGCTGGTCCGCCCGGTCGCGCTGCTGGGCGCTGCGGGCGCGATGGCGGCGACCATCTCGGCGATCCGCGGCGGGCACGAGGGGTTCTTCGAGGTGGTGGTCGGGCCGGTCGCCAACGCCGGGCCGGCCCACCTGCGCGCTGCCGGGATACGCAACGCGGTGCTGCCGGCGTCCGCCCTGCTGGCCATGCCGCCCCGGGAGCAGGCGAGCTACGCCGCCCTGGGCGTCGCCCTGGCGACGGAAGCGCAGTTCTGGGAACGGTGCCTCAAGCGCGTGGACGTGTCGAGCGTCGATGCCGCCTGGATTGCCGGCCTCCAAGCGCCGCGGCGGCGCTTCTCCGACCTGCTGAGCCGGACAAGCGACGTTGCCATCAGCCTGGCCTTCCTGGTGTTCACCCTGCCGCTCATGCTGCTGGTGGCCCTCCTCGTGCGCCTGAGCGGCCCCGGCCCGGTGCTGTACCGGCAGGAGCGGGTGGGCCTCGGCGGGCGCCCCTTCACGCTGCTGAAGTTCCGCAGCATGCGGGCCGACGCCGAACTGCGCGGGCCGGCCTGGGCGACCCAGCGCGATCCCCGGGTCACCCGCGTCGGCTCCTTCCTGCGGCGCACCCGCATCGACGAGCTGCCGCAATTGATCAACGTGCTGGGGGGCGCCATGAGCTTCATTGGCCCACGGCCCGAGCGTCCGCACTTCGTCGAGCAGCTCGCCGACGCCATCCCGCACTACCGCGAGCGCGCGCGGGTCAAGCCCGGCCTCACGGGCTGGGCGCAGGTGAACTTCCCCTACGGCGCTTCGGTCGAGGACGCGCGGGTGAAGCTGTCCTACGACCTCTACTACGTGAAGCACCGCGGCGTGCTGCTCGACCTCGCCATCCTGGTCTCCACGGTGCGGGTCATCCTGTTCCAGGAAGGCTCGCGCTGATGCCGATGCCGACGCAGCAGATCTTTTATGGCGCCTGCGCCGCGGCTTACCTCGTGCTCCCGGCGTTCATCGTAACGCGGTCGCGGCACCGGACGGGCTGGCTGCTGGTCGCGTGCTGCCTCCTGACGGCTGCTTGGGCCGCCGCGGGCGCCGTGCCGCCGCCGGACGGGTGGCACGCCCTGCCAACGGAGAGTTGGCGCGCCCTGCGCGACGCGCTCGACCACCTGCGGGCGCTTTCGTGGTACGGCTTCGTCCTGCACCTTTACAACGGTCTTCGGCGCCGCGGCGGCGGTCGCGTGGGAGTGCCGCTACGGCGTGCCGCGTCCGTCGATGCTGTCCCTCGGCATCGTGGTCCGCCTTGGCGTCGCCGTGTGCGAGCTGCTGCTGATCGAGAACCTTTACCTCAACCTGCCGGACCATGCCCGGTGGCACGTGGCGCTGCCTTGCGTCCTCTTGGGCGGCCTCGCGTGCTTCGACATGGTGCTCTGCGCCGACCTGGTGCTGTTCCAGCAGGCGTCGGCGTCCTTGGCCGGCGCGCACGCCATCGCCGTCATCATCGTCGCGCCGCTGCTGGTGGCCGCCGCGGCGCGCGACCGGCGCTGGCGGGCGGGCCTGCAGCTTTCCCATGCCGCCGTGTTCCACAGCGCCACGCTGATCCTGAGCGGCGCGGTGCTGCTGGCGCTGTCGGCGGCGGGCGAGGCGTTCCGGCAGTTCGGCGCGGACTGGGCCTGGATGGCGGAGGCCAGCATGGCCTTCGCGGCCCTGATCGGCATCGGCCTGCTGCTCACCTCCGGCTCCGCCCGGTCCCGCCTGCGCCGCACGGTGGTGGAGCACTTCTTCGCCCGCCGCTACGACTACCGCCAGCAATGGCTCGACTGCATCGACACGCTGTCGGGCACGAAGTCGCAGGGCCGGGCGGCGCTGCACACCAGGGTGATCCGCGCCCTGGCCGACGTGGTGGACAGCCCGAACGGCGCGCTGTTCCTGCGCGACGGCGGCGCGGAAGCGTTCCAATGGTCGGGGTCGTGGAACATGCCGGCGTGCAGCCCGGTGCCGCCGGACCATCCCGTGGCGGCGGCAATGCGCGGCGGCACGTGGATCGCGGTGCTGGACGGCGCCGGCAGCTCCGGGGCACATGAGCCCCCGCTCGACCAGCTCGGGCGGCTGTGGCTGGCGATCCCGCTGGTGGACGGCGGGCAGCAGATCGGCATGGTGCTGGCCGGGCCGCCTCGGGCGCCGTTCGACCTGGACCAGGAAGTGTTCGACCTGCTGCGGATCGTGGGCCGGGAGGCCGCGAGCTTCGTGGCGGAGCAGCGGGCCACGCGCGTCCTGCTGCAAACCCGGCAACTGCACGACTACGGCAAGCGGTTCGCCTTTGTCGCGCACGACATCAAGAACGTGTCGAGCCAGTTGTCCTTGCTGCTGTCCAACGCCGAGCGCCACATCGCCAACCCGGAGTTCCAACGCGACATGCTGGAAACGGTCGGCGCTTCCGTGCGGAAGATCGCCGCCCTGCTGCGCCGCCTGGACGCGCCGGCCGCCGACCGGGCGCCCGCAGCCTTGGCGCCGACGCCCCGGCTGGAAGCGCTGCTCGCCATGGTCCGCCGGGTGCGCCGGACGGCGCTGGAACTTGAGCACGACGGCTCGACGGCGACGGTGGCGATCGGCCCCGACGCCTTCGACGCCGCCGTGACCCACCTGCTCAACAACGCCGTCGAAGCGTCGGGCGGCCGCCCGGTGCGGGTCCGCGTGCGGCACGAGGCGCAGCAG
>CAXUIQ010000012.1:387-18546 GCA_964250815.1 uncultured Acetobacteraceae bacterium | reverse complement strand
GCCGGCATCGGCGCGTTCCAGGCGCGGGAGCTGCTGCGGGAAGGCGGCGGCGACGTGCAGGCCATCAGCGCGCCCGGCGCCGGCACGACCATGCGTCTGGTGCTGCCGCGCGCCGACATGCCGGGCCACGCGCCGCCGGACGGGCAGGGGGCCGGCGACGCGCCGTCCGGGACGACGCACGCCCGCGGCTTCGCGCTGGCCGAGGGGGCCGGGCCATGAACGCGCCGATGCCGAAGCTGTTGCCAAAGCTGCTCATCGTCGAAGATGACGTGGGCCTGTGCAGCCAGTACCGCTGGGCCTTCCCGTCCTGCGAGGTGGTGTTCGCCCACACAAGGCTCCAGGCGCTGGCCGTCGCCCAAAAGGAGCGCCCGGCGGTTGCCATCATGGACCTCGGCCTGCCGCCCGACCCGGACGGCGTGAGCGAGGGGTTCGCGACGCTCGACAGCCTGGCGCGGCAGGCGCCCAACACCAAGGTGATCGTCGCCACCAGCCATGGCGACCGGGCGCACGCGCTGCGGGCGGTCGCCGCCGGGGCGTACGACTTCTGCGAGAAGCCGGTCGATATCGGGATGCTCGGCACCATCGTGGCGCGCAGCCTCCGCCTGCGCACGCTGGAGGACGAGAACCGGCGCTTGTCGGACACGCCCGCGCCCTCGCCGGTCAAGCAGATCGTGACTGCCGACCCCGGCATGTTGAAGGTCTGCCGCGACATCGAGAAGCTGGCGGCGGCCAACGTGTCCGCCCTGCTGCTCGGCGAAAGCGGGACGGGCAAGGAGGCGCTGGCCCGGGCATTGCACGACCTCGGCCCGCGGGCGCGGCAGCCCTTCGTCGCCATCAACTGCGGCGCGATCCCGGAGGCGCTGCTGGAAAGCGAGCTGTTCGGGCATGAGCGCGGCGCCTTCACCGGCGCCGTGAAGCAGACGCTCGGCAAGATCGAGCTGGCGAACAAGGGCACCCTCTTCTTGGACGAGATCGGCGACCTGCCGCACACGCTCCAGGTGAAGCTGCTGCGCTTCCTGCAGGACCAGCGGGTGGAACGGATCGGCGGGCGGCAGCCGATCCAGGTGGACGTGCGCGTGGTGTCGGCAACGAACCAGCCCCTGCAGGACCAGGTGGACGGGGGCCGGTTCCGCGGCGACCTGTTCTACCGGCTGAACCCGGTGACGCTGCGCATCCCGCCGCTGCGCGAGCGCGGCGGCGACAAGCTGCTGCTGGCCCGGCACTTCCTGGCCCGCTTCGCCCAGGAGTTCGGCCGCCCGGTGCGCGGCTTCGCCGACGACGCGCTGGCGGCGCTCGCCGCCCACCCCTGGCCCGGCAACATCCGGGAGCTGGAGAACCGGGTGAAGCGCGCCGTGCTGATGAGCGAGCAGCGCCTGGTCTCGGCGGCCGACCTGGAACTGGCGCCGGGCCAGGAGGACATGACGGCCTACGACCTGCGGGCGGCCCGCTCGCGGGCGGAGCGGGACGTGGTGCAGCGCGCGCGGGCCCGCAGCGACGGCACGCTGGCGGCCGCCGCGCGCCTGCTCGGCATCAGCCGCCCGACGCTCTACGCGCTCCTGGAAGCGCACGGCCTGTCGGCGGATGGTGCCGAGCCGGGGGCCAAGGACGCCGCCGCGCAAGACATCCTTTCATAGCACACAGGCTGGAACCGATGAGAAAGCTCCTGCTTCCTGCACTCGCCCTGGCCGGCGCCGCCGGCGGGGGGTGGTACTTCCTGGGCCACACCGGCGATCCCATCCGGAACGCGCGCATCCTGCTCCAGAAGGGCGACCTCCGCGCCGCCCAGATCGAACTGCGCAACGCGGTCAAGAACGACCCGCGCAACGCGGAAGCGCACCTGCGCCTGGCGCAGCTCCAGTTGCAGACCTCGGACCCCGTCGCGGCGGAAAAGGAGCTGAAGGTCGCCTGCGAGCTGAACTGCGACCGCAAGGTGGTCGTCCCGCTGCTGGCGCAGTCCTACCTGGCGCAGCAGCGCTATGCGGACCTGCTGTCCGACGTGAAGGCAGACCCGGCCGCCGAGCCGGAGGACGCCGCGAAGGCCCACGTGATGCGCGCCATGGCGCAGATCGGCATGGGCAGCAACGCCGACGCGCGGGCCAGCCTGGCGGCGGCGGAGCGGCTGGCGCCGGACAACCAGGACGCCGCGCTGACCCTGGCCCGGCTCCTGGTCGTCGAGAAGGACTTGCCGGGCGCCGAGCGCCAGGTGGACCGCGTGCTGGCGCTCAACGGGAAGCGGGCGGACGCGCTGGTGCTCAAGGGACAGCTCCTGGGCGCCAAGGGCGACGGGGCCGGGGCGCTCGACTGCCTGGAGCGCGCGGTCGCCGCCGCGCCCGGCTCGCTCGGCATGCTGCTGGAGCGGGCCAACCAGTACCTCGTGGCGGGCGAGGACGCGAAGGCGCGGGCCGATGTCGGCAAGGTGCTGGCGGCCGAGCCGGAGAATGCCGGGGCGGTGTACCTCAACATGGTGCTGCTCGTGCGCGCTGGGCGGTACGCCGACGCGGACCTTGCGTTGGAGCAGCTTTCGGCGGTGATCCAGCGCTTCCCGCGCGGGCTGTATTTCCAGGCGCTCATCAAGTCGAACCTCGGCCAGACCGAGCAGGCGGTGGACGCGGCGCTCCGCTACGTGGCGCAGGCGCCGACGGACTTCGACGGCGCGCGCCTGCTGGCCCGGGTCGAGCTGGGCGCGCAGCGCCCGGAGCGCGCGGTGACGGTGCTGAACAAGGCGATTGCCGCCGGGGCGAACACGGCGGAAACGCTGGACCTGCTGGGCCGCGCCTACGCCATCCAGGGCCAGGCGCAGCTCGCGTCCGCCACCTTCCAGGAAGCGGCGTCGCTTGCGCCGGGCAGCCCCGAGATCCTGACCCGGCTCGCCTCCACGCGCATGCAGCTCGGCGACATGCCGGGCGCCACGGCGGCGCTTGAGAAGGCGCTCGACATCCAGCCGAGGCAGCCCGACACCGGGGAAGCGCTGGTCGCCACGGCGCTGGGTTCCGGCGACACGGAGAAGGCGCAAGCGGCGCTCGACCGCCTGCGCCAGCAGAACGGCGAAACGGAGATGGTCGGCGTCCTGGCCGGCATGGTCAAGCTGGCGCGCATGGACCTGGAGGGCGCGCGGACGCAGTTCGCCGCGGTCGCGGACAAGTTCCCGGCGTCGGAGACGGCCCGCGTGAACCTGGGCAAGGTGCTGATCCTGCAGAACCGCAAGCCGGAAGCGGAGGCGGTGCTGAACGGGCTGCTGGCCAAGAACCGTGCCGACCTGGAGGCGCTGGCGCCGCTCGTGCAATCCCTGGCCGGGGACGGCAGGCTGCCGGAGGCCATCGCGGCGGTGGACGCCGCGCGGACGGCCGCCCCATCCAACCCGGCCCTGACCGCCGCCCTGGCGGACCTGGAAACCAAGGCGAAGGAGCCGCGCAAGGCGTTGGACATGCTGCGCCAGGCGCTCGAAAGCGGCCCGCCGCCGCCGGTCCTGCTCGCGGCGCAGGCGCGGGCGCAGGTCGCGGACGGCGACGTGAACGGCGCCAAGGCGACCTACCGGCAGATCCTGGCGGGCAAGCCGCTCGACCTGGAAACGCGGCGGGCGCTGGTCTCGCTGGCGCTGAACACCAACGACCTCGACGGCGCGGAAGCGGCGTTGCAGGAGGGCCTCAAGCTGTCGCCGGGCAACCTCGGCATGATGAACACGCTGGTCTTCGCCGAGCAGCGCCGGTCGGGGATCGCAGGTGCCCTGGCGATGGCGGACGAGCTGCGGCGCGACCCGGCCAACATGCCGGCGGCGTCCGTCATCAAGGGCGACACCTTCATGGGCGCCCGCCGCTACGGCGACGCCGCCGCGGCCTTCGCCGCCGAGCTGAAGGCGAACCCCTCGACGGCATTGGTGCTGCGCACCGCGGGCGCGCTGGCGTCCGGGGGCGGCCAGGAGCAGGCCGCGCAGCAGTTGCAGGCCTGGCTCGCGCAGCATCCCGAGGACGCCGACGCGACGCAGATGCTGGCCACGCTCGACATCTCCGCCGGTCGCAAGCAGGACGCCGAGCAGCACCTCCAGAAGGTGCTCGACAAGCGCCCGAACGACGCGGTCGCGCTGAACAACCTGGCCTGGGTCTATCAGTCGAAGGGCGATCCCCGGGCGCGCGGCCTGGCGCAGCGCGCCCACCTGCTGGCGCCGTCCGGGGAAACGTCGGACACGCTGGGTTGGATCATGGCCAAGGAAGGGGCCGCCGCGGACGCCTTGCCGCTGCTGAAGGAGGCTGCAAAGCAACGCCCCAACGACAGGACCGTCAAGTTCCACCTGGCCAGCGCCCTGAACACCCTGGGCAAGCCGGAGGAGGCGGCGCCGATCCTGGACGCCATCCTGGACGACGCCGCCGACTTCGACGACCGCGGCGCCGCGTGGTCCCTGCGGGACCGGATCAAGGCCGGGCGGTAGCTGCCCCGTCCGGCCGCACGTCCGGCCGCGCGTCCGGGCGGAGCGTCACGGGCCGGGCGCGCCCATCCGCATCAGGCCGGCGCCATGGGCGTTGAGCCATTGCGTGGCAGGCCGCTTGTGCGGCGTGAGCTGCGCCACCAGCGCCCAGAAGCCCTGGCCATGGTCCATGTGGCGGAGGTGGGCGACCTCGTGCCCGACCACGTAGTCCTGAACGTGCGGCGGCGCCATGACCAGGCGCCAGCAGAACATCAGCGTCCCGTCCGCGGTGCAGCTTCCCCAGCGGGTGCGCGTGTCCTTGACGACCACGCGCCGCGGCGCGAGCCGGGCGGCGGCAGCCTTGGCGTGGGCCAGCGCCGACAAGCGCCGCCGCGCCTCGGTGCGCAGGAAGTCGGCCACGCGGCGGGACAGGAACTCCGGCGCGCCATGAACCAGGAGCGCGCCTCCCTCGTTGGAGGCGCCGCCGCGTCCGCCCGGCACGTGGCGGATGCGGTGCGGCAGGCCGCCGATGGGGACCACGGCGCCCTCGGCGAACAGCACCGGGTCCGGCAGCCGGGCCAGGCGGTCGGCGACCCACGCGGCGTTGTCCCGCAGCAGCGCCAGTCCCGCGGCCTCCGCGGCGCGGAGCGGCAGGGTGACCACCACGCCGCCGCCCCGGGGATCGACGCGCAGGCTGACCTTGCGGGCGCGGGCGCTGCGCCGCCACAGCACGGCGGTGGGTCCGGTGGGCAGGGCCACGATCTCACGCACAGGGGCGGGCATCGCGGCAGGATGCGGCCTCCGCCGGCCCGGGGCCACCGCCGCGCCGCCGCGGCTCATATCGGGCGCCGGAACAAGCCCACCGTCAGCCCGGCGCCGATCGCCACGACGCCGCCGCGCAGCACCCGTTCCGGCACGCGCCGCAGCAGCCAAACGCCGGAAAGCCCGCCCCCGATCGCGCCCGCGCAGACCACCGCCGCCGGTCCCCAGCGCACGTCGGGCGACCACAGGAAGATCAGCAGCGCCGAGAAGTTCATGACCCCGGCGAGCACGTTCTTGGTCGCGGCAGCCGACCGCACGGCCAGCCCCGCCGCGGTCAGCGCCGCCAGCATCAGGAACCCGATCCCGCCGCCGAAGTAGCCGCCGTAGATGGAGATGGCGAACTGCAGCAGCGCCGCCGCGCCCGTGCCCAACCGGGCGACGTCCGTGGGCCGGCGGAAGAAGCTGCCCCAGGCGAACACCGCCGTCGCGAACAGCACCAGCCAGGGCACCAGCCGGGCAAAGAACGCCGCAGGCGTCGCGAGCAGCAGCACGGCCCCGATGGCGCCGCCGGCCAGGCTGATGGCGCACAGCGCCCGGAACGAAAGGCTGGGCGCCCCCCGCGCGAGGCTGCGCCCGGCCCACCCCGACAGCACCTGCCCGGGAAACAGCGCGACGGTCGAGGTGACGTTGGCCGCCCGAGGGTCCAGCCCGGCCAGCAGCAGCGCCGGAAGGGTGACGAACGAGCCGCCGCCCGCCAGCGCGTTCTGCGCCCCGGCCAGCAGCGAGGCCATGAACAGGACGACGAAACTCGTGGGATGCGCCATGGCCGCACCATGCCCGACCCGGGCCTCGCCAGCCAGCGGGCGCGGGCCTTGCGGGGGACAAACCTCTACGCTTGTTAAAGAAATTGTAATTCAGTCCGAAGCATAATGGCGGAGGCACGGGGCCGCTCCCCTCCATGCCGGACGGAGGCCCATCGTGCGACGCGCGTCAATCCTTTCAAGCCATCTGCCGGCGCGGCACGCGCCGCCCCGGCGGGCCAGGGCGTTGTCGGCCGCGTTGCCGCGCAGGCTGTGGCCGCGGCTCGCGGCGCGGGGGCTTGCCGCGACCATGCCGATGGTCGTGCTGCTGGTGCTTTCGGCGGTGGCCGACGGCCGGCGCGTGGTGGACGCGGCGCGGGACCAGGCCGTGCAGCTCGCCCGCCTGGCAGCCGAGCAGCAGGACGACATGCTTCAGGAAGCATCCGGCCTGGTCCGCGTGCTGTCGCGGGTGCCGGAGGTCCAGAAGGCGGGCGCAGCGGAGTGCGGCGGCCTGCTGGACGCCATGATCTCCGTCCATCCACGGATCAACGTCCTGGCGGTCGCGGACGCCGACGGCACCGTGGTTTGCAGCACCAACCCGGCCAGCAAAGGCCTCAGCCTTGCGGACCGGCCCTACTTCCAGCAGGCCCTGGCGTCCCGGCCCGAAACAGCCGTCGTGATGAGCGCATTGGTGGTCAGCCGCGCCACCGGCAAGCCCGCCATGTTCTTCGCCGCCCCGCTCGGGCGGCTGCCCGGCCATGACGTGCCGCCCGGGGTCATCCTGGCCGGGGTGGACCTTGATTGGTTCGCGCGGCTGTCGGACAGGACCCCGGGACTGTCGGACCGGTTGGTGCAGGTGCTGGACAGCCGCGACGACGCTGTCCTGGCGGAAGCGCCGGCCCCTGCGGGCCGCATGGGCCCGCGCGTCCCCCATTCCCCCGTCCTAGCGGCGTTCCGCGCCTCGACCGGCAGCGGGTCGCTGCAAGCGCCGGACCTGGACGGGGTCGGCCGCGTGTTCGGATTTGCGGCCTTGCCAGGCCATGCCGCCGGACTCCTGGTCGCGATCGGCTTGCGGGAGGCCGACGTCCGGGCGGCGGCGGACCAGCGGTTCTGGCTGTCCATCGGCATCGCGTCCGCTGCCGTGGCGTTCGCCATGCTGACCGCCTGGCTGATCGCCAACCGGACCGTGATCCGCCCGATCGACGCGCTGGTCAGGGCGGCGGCCCTGGTCGGGTCGGGCGACCTGTCCGCGCGGGCGCCCGTCGGCTGCGGCGCGGCGGCGGAGTTGTCGTCGCTCGGCACGGCGTTCGCCCGCATGGCCGGGCGGCTGCAGGCGCGGGAGGGGCGCATTGCCGCCATGCAGAAGGAACTCGCCATCAGCGTGGGGCAGCACCGCCTTCTCACCGAGAACGCCAGCGACATCATCATCCGGCTCTCCCCGGAGTTCCGGCGCATGTATGTCTCCTCGGCCTGCCGCGACTTGCTGGGCTACGAGCCAGAGGAAATGATCGGGCAGCATCCCCGCGAACTGATGCACCCGACGGAACGGGACGCGATGGAGCAGGCGCTGTTCGGGCGGCTGCGGGCTGGGGACGCGGCGGCGCGCGCCAGCTTCCGGATGATGCGCAAGGATGGCGCGTATGTCTGGGTGGAGGCCAGTTGCCGCCGCCTGGAGGACGGCAGCGGTTTCGTGGCGGTGTTGCGGGACGTGTCCGAACGCAAGGCGCTGGAAACGCGGCTTGAGGATGCGAACCGCCAGCTTCGCGTGCTGGCGCGGGAGGACGGGCTGACCCGCCTGGCGAACCGCCGCCGCTTCGACGAGGCGCTTGGGGCGGAGTACCGCCGCGCGATGCGGGTCGGCACGCCGCTGTCGGTTGCCTTGATCGACATGGACCGTTTCAAGGCGTTCAACGACACCTACGGCCACCCCGGCGGCGATGCCTGCCTGCAAGCCTTGGCGGGCGTCCTCGACGGCCGCTGCCGCCGCCCGGCGGACCTCGCGGCGCGGTATGGCGGGGAGGAGTTCGTGCTCCTGCTGCCGAACACGGACGCCGCCGGCGCGCTGGCCGTGGCCGAGTGCATCCGCGGCGCGGTGCGCGCCCTGGCGATCCCGCACGCCGGGTCGGAGTTCGGTGTCGCAACCGTCAGCATCGGCGTTGCGACGATGACCTTGGACCGCCCGCAAGGGCCTGCCGCCTTGGTCGAGGCGGCCGACGCGGCTCTGTACGAGGCGAAGCGCGCCGGGCGCGATGCGGTCCGCCTGGCGGACGCCCCGGCGGCGTTGCCGGCAGGCTAAGCATCATTCTGCGGAGCGTGCCCACGCGCAGCAGACAGAATGATGCGTTCCTGAGCGGGCATTCGTGGCCCAAGCCACGAAAGCCTGCTCAGGCCGCCTGGCTCAGCACCAGCCGCCGCCGGGCGCGCTGGACCGGCAGCGCCGCGTAAACGTCCTTCACCGCTTCGGTGATCGTGACGCCCGCCAACTGCGGCGCGATGCGCCGGCCGCCGCCCTCCCAGACCGGCGCGCTGCGCAGCACGACCCGCAGCTTGGCCGGCGGCAGGTAGAGCGCGCCGTCCCGCCGCTCCACCCGGAACAGGCTGGCGGCCAGCAGGCGGCCGATCTGGCCCGGCGAGTAGGGCTGGCCGTGGCCGAACGGCGTGGTTTCGTTGTGCGCCCAAAGGCCCATGCGGTTCGGCGTGACAGCCAGGAGCCGCCCATCGTCCTTCAGCACCCGCCAAACCTCCCGCAGCATGCGGTAGGAGTTCTCGGCAACCTCCAGGCCATGGACCAGCAGGATGCGGTCGAAGCACAGGTCGGGGAAGGGCAGGCTGTCCTCCTCCACCGTGCAGGAAAGGTTGGGGTGGCCCGCCGGCCAGCGGGCGATGCCGACCTGCGCCGGGGTGGCGGAGACGCAGCGCGCCGCGCTGTCCCGCCAAGGCCGCAGGTACGGGGCGGCGTAGCCGAGGCCCAGCACGGCCTGGCCCGCCACGTCCGGCCAGGCGAGCGCCAGGCGGTTCCGCAGCAGGCGGCAGGCCACGACGCCGCGCGCCGTCGCGTAGAACTCCGCCGCGGATTGGGCATCAGCCGTCATGCCGCCCGGTATAGCACGGGTTGGCCCGGTCTCTCGCCTCATCTGCCCTCCTGCTTGATCTGCGCCCGCAGGTGCGACAGGGTGCGCCCACCCGAAGCGGAGCGCCGCCATGCCCTTGTCCGCCCAAGCCGTCCCCATGCTGTCCGACAACTACGCCTGGCTGCTGCGGGACGAAGCCACCGGCGCCACCGCGTTCGTCGATCCCGCCGACGCGGACGCCTGCATCGCGGCGGTTGAGGCCGCCGGGGCGCGCCTCGACACCATCCTTCTCACCCATCACCACGGCGACCACGTCGCGGGCACCGACGCGGTGCGCGCCCGCTGCGGCTGCCCGGTGGTCGGCGCCGCGGCCGACGCGCGGCGCCTGCCGCGGCTGGACCGCGTGGTGGCGGAGGGCGACACGGTGGCCATAGGCGAGAGCAGCCTGCGGGTGATCGACACCCCCGGCCACACGGTCGGGCACATCGCCTTCTTCGGCGGCGAGAACGACGTGCTGATCTGCGGAGACACGCTGTTCAGCCTCGGCTGCGGTCGGCTGCTGGAGGGCACCGCCGCCGACATGTACGGAAGCCTGCGCAAGCTCGCGGCGCTGCCGGGCGACGCGCTGGTCTGCTGCGGGCACGAGTACACCCAAAGCAACGCGCGCTTCGCGCTGCATGCCGATCCCGGCAACCCGGCGCTGCGCGCCCGCGCCGCCGAAGTGGACCGCCTGCGCGAAGCCGGGCAGCCGACGATCCCGAGCCGCCTGTCGGACGAGCTTGCCGAAAACCCGTTCCTGCGGGCACCCGACGTGGCGACGCTGGCCCGGCTGCGCGCGGAGAAGGACACGTTCCGATGAAGCTCTATCACTCCGCCACCAGCCCCTACGTCCGCAAGGTCGTCGCCTGCGCCCTGGCCTGCGGCGTATCCGACCAGATCACGCGGATCGAGACCAACCCGCACGCCTCGCCGCCCGACCTGCTTGCGGCCAACCCGCTGTCGAAAGTGCCGTGCCTGGTGACGGAGGACGGCTTCGCGCTGTTCGACAGCCCCGTGATCTGCGAGTACCTGGACAGCGTCGGCGGCGGGCTGCTGTTCCCGCCGCCTGGCGCGGCGCGCTGGCGGGCGCTCCGCTTCCAGGCCATCGGCGACGGCATCATGGACGCGGCCGTGTCGCGGCGCATGGACATGGCCCGCCCGTCCGAGGCGGCGCGCGACGCCGCGATGGCCCGAAGCCGCGACGCGGTGGAGCGCGCGCTCGACCTGCTGCAATCGGACCCGCCCGCCAACCACCTGGACATCGGCGCCATCGCCGTCGCCTGCGCGCTGGGCTACCTAGACCTGCGCTTCGCGGCAGACGCCTGGCGGGAAGGCCGGGGCAAGCTGGCGCAATGGCATGCCGAGATGGCGGAACGGCCGGAGATCGCCGGGTCGGCACCGCCCGGGTAGCCCGGCGTCACCGCCCGGCCAGCAGGCCGAGGGTGCTGTAGAGCCGCTCGCTCGGCGGCCAGGCATGCATGATGTCGGAGCGGTAGGTGACGGCTGCCCAGCCCATGCCGACAACCGCGGCGATGCTCACCACCCAGCCGGCCAGCACCGCCGGCCCGCCCGCACCGGAGCGCGGGCGTTCAAGGGTCGGAGCGAACAGGTCGGGCGCCGAAAACACCTGCGCGCCGGACGCTGCCGGCCTAGATTGGGGAGAGAGAGGCCCTGCGGCCGCAGGCTGCGGCGTCGCGGGCATCCTGATTGGCTGAGGCCCGGTTGGCTGAGGCCCGGCCACTGGCGTCCAGCTCGTGCCGCACCGGGCGCAGCGCACGGGCTGGCTGGGAAGCAGCCGCGCATCGGGCACCTCGTAGGCAGCGGCGCAGGACGGGCAGACGATCCTCATGGAGGCGTGATACTCCCCGGTTGCAGACGCGAACAGGCTTGGGCTTCTGGCCGGACGAAAACTTGACGGGATGGGCGCGTTGGGGGCATGGCGGATGGTACGGCTAGATGGGGTCGGCCTGGAATACGGCCAACCGGGCACAATGAACCGGGTTCTGCACGGCCTGTCGTTCGGCATCCCGGAGGGCGGGTTCCGCTGGCTGCTCGGCCCGTCCGGCGCCGGCAAGACGAGCCTGCTCCGGCTGCTCCACCTTGCGATGCGTCCCACGGAAGGGCGGCTGGTGCTGCTGGGCCAGGACATCGGCGACGCCGCCCGGTCCCGCCTGCCGGTGCTGCGCCGGCGCATCGGCATGGTGTTCCAGGATTTCCGCCTCCTGCCGCACCTTTCGGCCTTCGACAACGTGGCGCTGCCGCTGCGCCTCGCCGGGCGGCCGGAAGGGCAGGTCCGGGTCGATGCGGTGGAGCTGCTGAGCTGGGTCGGCCTGTCGAGGAAGCTGCAATCCCGTCCGGACGAGCTTTCGGGCGGCGAGCAGCAGCGGGTCGCCATCGCCCGCGCCGTGGTCGCCCGGCCCTTGCTGCTGCTGGCCGACGAGCCGACGGGCAACCTCGACGACCCGCAGGCGGAGCGGCTGATGCAGTTGCTGCACGAGATGAACCGCCTGGGCACCACCGTCGTGGTGGCGACGCACAATGCTGGCCTGGTCGCCCGCCACCCGGGCCACACCCTGCGGCTCTTGGATGGCCGGCTGATCCGTGATGACTAGAGCCGCGGCAGCGAGGGCCGCGCGGCCCAGGGCAGCAAGGATGTGGGCCGCAAAGCCCGGGGCTGCATGGAGAGAGGCCCCCAGGACGCCCGCGCTGCTGCGCCCGGCCCGGTTCGACGACCTCGGCCTGCGCCGCGCGTTGTCGGACCGGCTGCTGCCGTCGCTGGTCGCGGCCATGGCGTTCCTGGCGGCGCTGGCGCTGGCCGGAACGGTCGCGGCGTCCGCCCTAGGACGGCAATGGCAGGAGGGCGCAGGCTCCGTGCTGACGGTGCAGGTGCCGGAGCCTGCCGCGGCGGCGGCGGACGGCGCGGGAGTTCGGCTTGACCGGGTGCTGGCGCTGCTGCGCGGCACGCCGGGCGTCGCCTCGGCGCGGGCGTTGAGCGGAAGCGAGCTGGAAGCGCTGCTGCGCCCGTGGCTCGGCACCGGAGCCGGGCGGATCGCCCTGCCTTTGCCGGCCGTGGTCGATGTGCGGCTTTCGGACGCGGCATTGGACGCCGGGCGGCTCGCGGCCCGGGTGGAGGCGGCAGCGCCCGGAACGCTGCTGGAAAGCCATGACCGCTGGATGCGCCGCCTCGCCGTGCTGGCCCGCAGCCTGCAAGCCTGCGCCGGGTTGGCGCTGGGAGTGGTGGCGTTCGTGGCAGTCGCCGTGGTCGCCGTCGCCGTCCGCGCCGGCCTCGCCACGCGGCGCGGCGCCATCGAGATCGTGCATGGCCTGGGCGCCACCGACAGCTACATCGCCGGGCGGTTCGCGCGCCGGGCCACGTTGCTGGCGGCGGCCGGAGCAGGGATGGGCGCCTTGGCCGCGGTGCCGGTGCTGCTCGGCCTGGCCGGGCTGGCGGCGCCCTTCGCCGGGCAGCCCGAAGGGAGCGGCGCCGGGCTGGCCCAGGCGCTGCCTCTGGAGCTGGCCCAGGCGCTGCCATTGTCGTTGTGGCTTTCCTTGCCGGCCCTGCCGGCGGCGGCGGCGGCGATTGGCTGGCTCACGGCGCAGGGCACCGTGCGCCGATGGCTGCGGCGGCTGCCATGACGGAAGCGGGCTGGCGCCGCCGCGCACGGCTGGGCCTGGCGGCAGCGGGCGCGGCGCTGCTTGGCTGCGGCGTGTTGTGGGGGGTGGGATTTGCACGGTTCAACAGCATCGCGCGGCAGACCGGGGCGCTGCCTGCGGCGGCGGACGGGATCGTCGTGCTGACCGGCGGCGCGGACCGGATCGAGACGGCGCTCCGCCTGCTGGTCGAGGGGCGCGCGCCCTACCTGATGGTGTCCGGCGTGGCGCGCGGGGCGGACCTGGCCGACCTGGTGCGCCGGGTGCCGCTCGATCCCGACCAGGCGAGCCGGGTGACGCTGGGCCACGCCGCGCAAAGCACATGGGGCAACGCGGCGGAGACCGCGCCATGGGCGCGGGCGCACAACATGCGGCGGCTGATCGTCGTGACCGCCGGCTACCACGTGCCGCGGGCCTTGCTGGAAGTGCGGCGCGCTTTGCCGGACGTCGCGTTGCAAGCCGTCGCGGTGCAGTCCCCGGCGCTTCGCGGAGGGTCGAGGGCGGCGGCGGTCCGCGTGCTGGCGGGCGAATACGACAAGCTGCTGGCCGTCCAGCTCGGCTTGTCGCGCCTGCTGGGGGCCGGGGAGCCGCCATGACCTGGCTGCGCTCCTTGCTGTTCAACATATGGTTCTTTGCGGCGACGCTGGGCATGGGGCTGCTCGGCGTGCCCGTCCGCTGGTTCGCCCGCCGCCACGCGCTGTGGGTGGCGCAGAGCTGGGCGGCGCTGGTGCTGGGGGGTGCTGCGGCCCTGTGCGGCATCCGCGTCGCCGTGGTTGGGCGGGAGCATCTGCCGACGGAAGGCGCGGCCCTGATCGCGTCGCAGCACCAATCGGCCTTCGACACCCTGGTCTGGCTGCGCCTGGTCCCGCGCGCCGCCTACGTGTTCAAGGCCGAGCTGGCGCGCATTCCGCTGTTCGGCTCGCTGCTGGTGCCGGCCGGGCAGATCCCGGTGGACCGCGGCGCGTCGTTCAGCGCGGTCCGCAGCCTGCTGCGCGGCGCCGACCGCGCCAAGGCGGACGGACGGCAGATCGTGATTTTCCCGGAAGGCACCCGGGTCGCGCCGGGCACGGAGGCCGAGTTGCGGCCCGGCATCGCCGCCTTGGCGGCGCGGACCGGGTTGCCGGTCATCCCAGTCGCCACCGACTCCGGCCGGTACTGGGGGCGGCGGGCGTTCCGCAAGACGCCGGGGGTAATCCGCATCGTCGTCGGCCCGCCGATTCCGCCGGGTTTGTCGCAAAAGGCGCTGATCGTCGCGATAAAGGAATACTGGCGGCAGGAGGGCCTTTTGGCCGGATCTGTGGATAACTTTGTGCATAAGCCGGGTAAAACGTCGGGCGGGTAGCTTACCTGAACATTGCAATGCCTTTGTTTATCACAGTTCCATTGCAGTTGATGGTCGAAGGGGAGACAGGATGGCGACCGGACGACAACCGTGTCCATTGTTCAAAGCTTTGTTATTTAACGACAAAGAAGCCCCGCGTGGCCGCCCGGGGCATCCATTCTCCCCTAGGAACGGTGGATGTCTCGGGATGCGGCACGGCGTGCCGCGCCGCTGTGGATGACCGCAGGCCCTTCCGCGCCAAGCCTCGCGCCCGTTGAGTGGCGAGCAGGCTTGCCGTTCGGGACGTGTCGCGCTGGACGTGCGGCTTGCTTGTCGCAGCAGGCCTGGCCCATGGCGCCTTCTGGCTGCACGGGGTGCGCCAACTGGAGGCGCTGGTGGGGGAGCAAGCCCGGGCCTTGCGTGCGCAAGGCTGGCGCGTCGTCCTTGGGCCTGGCCGGCCGCAAGGATGGCCGGCTCATGCGGGGCTGCAGTTCGGGCCGGCGTCGGTCGAGGCTGCCGGGCTTGCCTGGCACGCCGACCGGGCCACCATCGACGCGCCGCTGCGCTGGCCCGAGTCGGTGTCCGCGACGAATCCCGGCCCGATCCGCATGCGGGCAGACGGCCAGCAGGTCCGCCTGGGTTCAGGCGCTATCCTCGCGGTCGCGTCGCCGGACTTGCAGCTTGGGATTGCCGATGGCGTCGCCACCCTGGCCGGCACGAACGTCGGCATCGCCCCGGCGTTCGAGGCCGGGGCATTGCTGCTGCGACTCGGGCCGGAAGGCCTGGCGCTGTCGGCCCGGCGCCTCAAGCCGCTGGACACCGTCCGTATGCCTGGCCGGGTGGTCGATGCGCTTGCGCTGCATGCGTCGGCGACGCCGCCGTTCCCGTCCGCCGGAGACTTGCGCTCCGCCGCCGCGGCTTGGCGCGGAGCCGGCGGCGCCGTGGAGGTATCGGAGGTCACGTTCACGATGGGCAGCGCGCATGCCGTCGGCCATGGCAGGATCGAGTTGGATGATGCCTTGCAGCCGAGGCTGAACGGGACGGTACACGTGACCGGCTACGAAGCCGGGTTGGACGAGTTGGCGGCAGCAGGAGTCTTGGCCCGGCAAACCGTCGTGGCGGCAAAGGCGGTGCTTGGCCTTCTTGCAGCGCCTGCGCCGGACGGCGGCGCCGATGTTCCCGTGGAGGTTGCCGGCGGCGTGCTGACCGTGGCGCGCTTTCCCCTGCTGCGGGTGCCGGGGCTGGAATGGCAGGCCGCGCCGCCCGAGCCGTGAGGCGGGCGAGGGAACCGGATGGCGCTACGGCTCTCCGCCAGAGTTCGACTGCGCCGCGAGGGCACGGGCCATCTGGCTCAGGGCTTCCTGATGCTTCTGGTTGTCGATCGCGGCGAAGTTGCGCGCAAGCTCAAGGCACATGCGTTGCCGCTGGGACAGCTCGACGGCGGGCGCTTCGGTGTCCAAGCCTTCGAAGAACCAGCTCACGGGAACGTTGAGCACCAGCGCAATCTCGTACAAGCGCCCGGCCGAGATGCGGTTCAGGCCGCGCTCGTATTTGTGTGCCTGCTGGTAAGTGACGCCGATCATCTGGGCAAGCTGCTGCTGCGACAAGCCCAGCATCACCCGGCGCTCCCGGATGCGTGCCCCGGCGTGGTGGTCCGCGATGCTGGCGCGGGCGGGCGGGCCGTCAGATCCTGCTTTGCCGTTGCCTGAGACAGCCTCTCGATTTTGCTTGGAACTCACGGTCCGCCCCACGGTATGATGCAAACAGGCTTACACCCAATCGGGCGAAAGCAGCATTACGGTACCCACGTAAAACGTCAACACCACGTGACTTTAAACGCATCGCAGCTAAAGAAAAGCTCATTTCCAAGATCAAAAACCGGTTCCGGACTAAGCCTGGCTGTCCTTTGGCTTGGCGGCACGGTCGCGGCGCGCGGTGCGCAGCAACCCATCCGCGGGGTCGGCGGCGGGAAGCGTGGCAGGGGCCGCGGCGTTCGCGTGGGCTGTCGCGGCCTCGGCGCGGGCGGTCGCAAGCTGGCTGCGCAGGCTGTCGATCTCCTGCTGCATCCGGTCGATCGCCTGCGGGTCGGCCTCCTGCCGGGGAGAAACCTCATCCGCCGGGGACGCGCCCGGCATCGGCGGAAGCGGCGCGCCGCCGCGGTGGAACGGATTGAACATGCTCATGGCCCGCTCGATCATCGCCACGTTCTGCCGGCTCATCTCCTCGACCCCCAAGGGCATGAACGGGCTGAAGGTCTGCTGCACCACCTGCCGCAATTGCTGCTGCTGGCGCGCGAAGCTCGCCATGGCCTGTTCGAGATACCTGGGCACCACGCCCTGCAAGCTGCCGCCGTAGAAGCCGATGAGCTGCCGCAGGAAGGCGGTGGGGAGCATCGAGGTGCCCTTGCTTTCCTCCTCGACGATGATCTGCGTCAGCACGCCGCGGGTGATGTCCTCCCCGGACTTGGCGTCGTACACCACGAAGTCGCGGCCGGCGCGGATCATGTCGGCAAGGTTGTCGAGCGTGATGTAGCTCGACGTTTCCGTGTTATACAGCCGGCGGTTGGCGTATTTCTTGACGACCACCGGGGGCTGCTGCGGGCCGGCAGGTTCGGGGTCGGAATAGGTCGGGGGGGCGAATTGCGGCATGGGACCCTCGCGTTCGGCATTAAACAGACTGTATCACGCACTTGCAACATCGGGCGATCATCGCGCTTGGCGCTATCACGCCAAACTTATGAGCAAAAGTTATGGACGATCCGCCAACTCTGCAGGACAGCGGTTCTGCCGCCGATTGGGCCACCATCTGGCAAAGCGAGTGGGCCGCTGCCGCCGTCGATCGGGAGGTGCAGGAAGCGTGGCTGCACGCGGCGGCGCAGGCCGGGGCAGTCCTGCCGCCCGCGCCTGCTGATGCCGCGTCCGGACCAGCCCGGCCCGCTCCGCCGCCGGGGGCCTCGGCCGCTGCTGATGCACCTGATGCCCGGGATGCTGCCATCGCCAGCCTCCTGGACCGCGTCGCCGAGCTGGAGCGCCGCGCCGCAAGCGCCGCCGATCCCGCCGGGCGCTGACGCCGCGCTGATCGCGGGCATCGCCGCCTACCGGCGCCACCCGTGGCAGCGCGACCTGCCGGACCCGCCCGGCGTATGGCAGGAAGGCGACACGCGCCTGCTCGACTACGGCAAGGCGGCGGATCCGGCCGTCCTGTTCGTGCCGAGCCTGGTCAACCGCGCCTACGTGCTCGACCTTTCGCCGCGCCGCTCCATGATGCGGTGGCTGGCAGGGCAGGGGGTGCGCCCGCTCCTGCTCGACTGGGGCTGGCCCGGCGCGGTGGAGCGCGGCTTCACGCTCACCGACTACGTCGCCGGACGGCTGGAGCGCGCGATGGCGGCTGCGGGCGGGCGTGTCGTGCTGGCCGGGTACTGCATGGGTGGGCTGCTGGCGCTGGCGGCGGCGCTGCGCCGGCCGGACCTGGTGCGCGGGCTGGCGCTGCTGGCGACGCCCTGGGATTTCCATGCGGAGGACGCAAGGAAGGCCCGGCAGATCGGCACGATGCTGCCGCGGTTCGAGCCGTTGCTGTCCGCCACCGGCAGCCTGCCGGTGGACAGCCTGCAAGCGCTGTTCGCGCTTCCGGACCTTGGAGGCATCGCCGCGAAGTACCGCGCCTTTGGCCGCATGGACCAGGCGTCCCCGGCCGCCCTGGATTTCGTCGCGATCGAGGACTGGGTGAACGACGGCGTGCCGCTCGCGGCGCCCGTCGCGCGGGAGGCGCTGGCCGGGTGGTACGGCGCGAACACGCCGGGCCGCGGCGCGTGGCGCGTGGCGGGCGAGGCCGTCGATCCCGCGAGGCTCGCGGTGCCGGCCTTTGTCGCGGCGCCGGGGCGGGGCCGGCGGGTGGCGCCCCGGCGCGCCGTGCCCGGAGCGGTTCGGCGTGGCGGCGCTGGAGCGCCACGGGCTGACGTTCGTGGTGGCGCGCACCGGCTACACGGGCGAGGACGGCTTTGAATGGTTCTTCCCGGCGCGGGCGGCAGAGGTGGTTTGGGATGACCTGCTGGCCCTCGGCAAGCCGCTGGGGCTGCTGCCCTGCGGCCTCGGCTCGCGCGACAGCCTGCGGCTGGAA
>CAXUIQ010000012.1:0-377 GCA_964250815.1 uncultured Acetobacteraceae bacterium | reverse complement strand
GCCCGACAGCGCCTTGCCGCTGGCCCGGCTGATCCCGGGCGCCGTCTTGCACCGGCCCGCCGCCGGGCATATCGGGATGACGGCCGGCCCGCAAGCCGGGGTTGCGCTGTGGTCGCCGCTGCTGGCCTGGTTGCGCGGCCTTTGACTGCCTATCTCCAGGGGACCAAGGGAGCATCAAGAAATGGAAGATGTCGTCATCGTGTCCGCCGCCCGCACCCCGGTCGGCAGCTTCAACGGGGCCTTTGCCGCGACGCCCGCGCATGCGTTGGGCACCGTCGCGCTTCAGGCGGCGATGCAGCGCGCTGGCATGGACCCGTCCGAAGTGGACGAGGTGATCCTGGGCCAGGTGCTGACCGCCGCCCAGGGCCAGAACCCGG
>CAXUIQ010000011.1:13775-23436 GCA_964250815.1 uncultured Acetobacteraceae bacterium | reverse complement strand
CCGGCGTCCAGCACCCGCGCGCCGGCTGCCCGCGCCGCCGCCTGCGTGCCGTCCGTGCTGCCGCCATCGGACACGATGACCTCGCCCACGCCCTGTCCCAGCGCCTCCGCCACCACGGCGGCAATCGCGTCGGCCTCGTTCCAGGCGGGGATCACCACGGACACGCGGGCGAGGTCCAGGAACGCGAGGCCCAGGGCTACAGGCTCCACCGCAGGCCGCAGCCCTGGCACGGCTTGGGCGGGGCGTCGCCGACCAGCGTGGTGCGGAAGCCCTGGTAGGCCGGGCTGTTCCAGATTTCTCGCAATGTCTGCTGCGTCGCGTCGCCCAGCGTGTAGTTTTCGTAGCCGCGGGCGGAGAACGGCGCGATGCAGCAGGGCAGCGCCCGGCCATGCGCAGTGAAATACATGAGGGACCACGGACGCCGGCAGGTCGCCCACGGCTTGTCGTCCGCCGTCCGCTTGAGGCTCAGGCCCGGCTCGGTCGCGCCCGAAGCGTCGAGGGTGACGCCCAGCGCACGGCCGATCGCCGCCGCCTCCGCGATCACCGCTTCCTCCTCGGCGCGGGTCTGCTCGAACAACGAGCTGTCGGGCCGGGCCAGGCCGAGGCCCTGCTCGTCGAACACCAGGCGCTGCAAGTGCACCTCCTTGACCCCGATGCGGGCGGCCAAGCGCACGAACTCCGGCAGTTGATCGACCGTCTCTTTCAGCCCCGTCAGCCACAGCGACACCACGGGCGTCGCCGCGCCGGTCGCCGCTTGCAGGTTGGTGAAGACGCTCACGTTGCGCACGATGCGGTCGAACATATCCTTGCCCCGCACCTTCAGGAACGTTGCCGCTTCCGCGGCATCGAGCGACACCCGCAGCTCGTCCAAGCCCGTGTCGATGATCTCCCGGTGCTTGCGCGGCGCCAGCAGCGTGCCGTTGGTGTTGAACAGCACGTGCGTGGACGGGCCGGGGGTGCCGCGCGCCTTGAGGTGGCGGATCATCTCCGGCAGGTGCTTGACCAGCATCGGCTCGCCCACGCCGTGCAGCACCACGCGGGCGACGCCCGGCACCTGGTCCACGATGCGGCGGAACAGTTCCATGCTCATGTCCGCCGGCGGCTCCAGCGCCTCGAAGGTGCGCGGGCAGGTTTCGCACAAGAGGTTGCAGCGGTTCGTCACCTCCAGGTACAGGCACACCGGCGGCGCTTCGGCGACGCTGTCCCGGGCTTCAACGGCCTCGAAATAGCGGCGCGCGTCGAGCACGGGGGATGGGGCGGTCGATGCGGACATTCAGGAACCTCCAAGAACGGCGTGGAGCGATCTCAGGCGGGCAAGCCGCAGCAAGTCCCAGGCCAGCAGCCCGGCGCACGGCAGGAACACCAGGGCGGGCCACAGCACCTGGTCATGGTCCGGGTCCAGATACATCGCCGGCGCTGCCAGCGTCAGCCAAAGCGCGCTGGCCCGCGGCGCCAGCACCGACGGCCAGGCCAGCACCGCCAGATACCACGGGTAATGCGGCGACAGTGCGGCCATCGTCGCCACGCTGAGCCACAGCGCGTCGGTGCAGACCACCGCCGCCCTGCGCGCCGGCTCGGACGGCAGGGGACGCCGCACCAAGGCGGCGGCGAGCCACGCCAGCCCTCCCAGCGCCAGCGCCAGGTAGCCCGGCCCGGCCCAGGGCGGCAACGGCCCGAACAGGGCGAGGAGCCGCAGCAGCGCCACGCCGCCATCGGCCAGCCGCTCCTCGGACGCATAGCCCGGCAGGTAGCCGAACACCCGCCAGCCGACGCCCGCGTAGCAGGCGTAGCCCACAACGATCACCGCACCGCAGGCCAGGGGGGTGCGCCAGTCCCAGCGCCGCCAAAGCGCCGGGAACAGCGCCGCGGGCAGCAGCTTGCACAGCACCGCGAGGCCCAGCGCCCCGCCGGCCAGCGCCGGGCGGGCACGGACGGCGGCAAGGACGGCCAGGGCGGACAAGCCGACCGCCGCCGCGTCGATGTGCGCCCCGCCCGCGAACTCCCACAGCACGAGGGGGTTCCAGGCGTAGATCAGCACCCGCTCGGGCGGCAGGCGGGCGGCGCGCAGCAGCAGCAGCGCTGCGCCGCCGGCCAGCAGGTCGAACGCCAGCATGGCCGCCTTCACGCCGCCCAAACCCGGCCAGGTTTTCGGCCAAACCTGGGCCGTCGCGGCGAAGATGGCTTGGGCGAAGGGCGGGTAGATGGTGGGCGCGGTGTCGGCGCGGTTGATGTTGGGATACACCGCCCCGGCCCCTACGCCCTCGTCCCGCAGCCCCGCCAGCTCCGGCGCGGCCGGCAGGTAGCGGTAAGGGTTGATCCCGGCCGCCTGCACCCGGCCATCCCAGACGTAGCGGTAGGCGTCCGTGGACAGCAGCGGCGGCGGCAGGACGGTCACGGCGCGCATGGCGGCCCCGAGCAGCAGCACCGCCGCCAAGGCCCGCCGCCCCCCGGATGACGGCGCCGCGACAAGCGCCGCCGCCGCCGCGTAAAGCACCCCGGCGGCAGCGGCCCAGGCCACGTAGAGCGCCGTCCGGTCCCGGTCCATCGCGCCCACGTCGTCCGGCATCCGCAGCGCCGCGCCGCCCAGCAGGCACAGCACGATGCCGGCGCCGAGGACCAGGAGCGCCAGCGTCCGCGTCCCGGGCTGCAACGTCCGGGGCCGCATCATGCCCCCGGCTGTGCTGTGCGCAGGCGGTCCGCCAGGCCCGCATCCGCCACGCACCGGGCCGTGCAAGGCGCCGCGAAGGGCTGCTCGGCGCCCCGCGCCGGCCCGGCGATGTCCCGCACCAGCCGTTGCAGTCCGTCGCGGTCGTCGATGTCGAACCAGGTGCCCAGTTGTTCGAGCGGGAGCTTGATCTCCTTCGCCCGCTCGGCCGTCGCCGCCGCGACCGACTCCGTGCTCCAGGGGATGCGCGCGAACATCCCGCTTTCGGGCGTTTGCAGGCCGAGCAGCCAATAGCCGCCGTCGTCCGCCGGGCCGAGCACCGCGCGGCTGCCCGGGGCGAGCAAGCGCTCCGCCGCGCGGGCCAGCCACGCCGTCGGCAGCGTCGGGCTGTCGGCGCTCAGCACGCAGGCCGCGCCGTATCCGGCTTGCAGCAGCGTCCGCACCGCGTGCAGCAGGCTGCGCCCGAGTCCTTCGACGCCGGGCGCAGCGCCTCCGGCCCCGTCCGCCAAAACGAGCCGGGTGCCGGGGGCGAGCAAGCCGTCGAAACGCGCCTCCTCTCCCGCCGGCGCGTAGGCGACAAAGCCGTGGATGGGGGCGGTCCGGCCGGCTGCCTGGACGTTCGCCGTCGCGTCGCTCAGGAACGCGGCACCCATCCGCGCCGCCTCGCCCGGCGTGAGCAGCCCTTGCAGCCGCGTCTTCACGTGGCCCGGACGCGGCGCCTTTGCCATGACCGCCATGGCGCACACGTCATCCAGCCTCACCACTGCGACCCGGCGCGAGCAAGCATCGTCATACCCTGAGCTTCGCCCGGAGGGGCGTGGAGGTTACAACCGGCTTGGGCCGGGCATCCGGAGCCACGATGTTACGCGGTCAGGATGGCCGCCCGCAACCGGGCAAAACGCCCGGCACCGCCCGCTCAGGATGCGGCATGGGCCAGGCGGGCCGCGCCGAGCACGCGCCCGTCGTCGGCCTGCACGATAACTGCGGCGTCCTCCCCGGCCGGCAGCGGGGCGCTGAGGCGCAAGGCCTGCCCCGTCCAGGCGCCGACGGCGGCCATCGAGCGCACGATGTTGGCTTCCAGAAGCGTGCGCCCGCTGTTCTCCCCGCGCCCGACATGCGTCTGGCGCTGCCGGTCGAAGCCGATCAGCAGCACGCGGCCCGCGCCTGCGCCCGCGCCCACCGTGATCGTCAGCGCGCCCCCGGCCCGGGCGACGGCGACCGGGGCGGCCGTGGCCGCCTCGGCCTTGGCGCGCGCCAGGGTCGCCTCGACCGCGGCACGGTCGGACCCAACCGCGTCGCGCCGGCCATCCACCACCATGGCGGGGGTGTACACGTTGGGGCTGACGGAGGCCGCGACGTAGCGGCGCTGGCGTTCGGTCGCAGCCGGGAAGGAGAACGGGTCCTGCCAGCCAAGGCTGTTCCAATACGTGACATGGAACGCCAGCGGCAGCAGGTCCGGCCGGCTGCGGGCGAGGTCGGCCACGATCGCGTCGGCTGGCGGGCAGGACGAGCATCCTTCCGACGTGAACAGCTCCACGACCACGGGACGGCTGGCCGGCTGCGCCGAGGCGACGCCGGGCGCCAGGCACCCGATGCCGAGAGCAAGCCAATGGATACGCATGCGTTTCCCCTTCCAGAACATTGAAACGCCCTCTGGCTGTCCCTCCCCATTCTGCTTCGGCGGGCAATGGGTTACAGGCTGGTCGAGAATGCCGAGGCGGTATCGCTCCTGACGCTTGTGGTCGCTGCGGGCCGCCTCCGCTACCGCCCTGTGATCGAGCGCGTGCCGCGGCGGAAGGCCGGTGAGCCCAAGGCCAATCCACGGGCACGGCGAGCGCGGTCGCGTCCGCCGGCCCGGGTCCATGCCGCTACGGCCTTGGCGGATCGGGGCCGGCCTGGCTTAGTCTCCGGAACGCGCCACGGCGCAGGCAAACGGAGCGGAAATCGATGTCGTTCAAAGTTCAGGTCGGGCCGGCGCAGATCGCCATCCACCAGGGAAGGACCGTGCTGGTCTGCGAGACGGACGGCTCAATCCACTACCCCAGCGACAAAGGATTATATTTCAATGACACGCGCCTCATCAGCGCCTGGTCGATCTTTGCCGACGGCGTGCGCTGGGACCTGCTGAACGGCGGCGCCACCCGGCACGACACGGCCAGCATCCAACTGGCCAACCGCGCGCTGCTCACGGCATCCGGGCCGATTCCCGCACGCACGCTCGGCATGACGCTGACCCGCTCCATCCAAGGCGGCTTGCACGAGGACATCGACATCGCCCATTACGGCGCCGACGCGGTGCGCTTCAACCTGGAGATCGGCTTCCGCTGCGACTTCGCCGACCTGTTCGAGGTGAAGTCGCACAAGTTCGTCCGGCGCGGCAGCATCGCGACCGAGTGGTCCGCAGACCAGCAACGGTTGACGACGACCTATGCCAACGCCGACTTCCGCCGCTCGGTCGCCGTCCACCCGCACGGGGCGGCGATGGCCTACGCCAACGGGCGCCTCAGCTTCGTCGTGGACCTCAAGCCCGGCGAGCACTGGCACTGCTGCCTGCTCTACGACTTCGGCGACGGCGCCCACACCTTCGCAGCCCCGGACCGGTGCGGGTACGACGCCGCCGCCGAGGCCGCGGCGGCGCCGCAGTGGCGGGACGGCGTGCTGAAGATCCGCACGCCCAACGAGGAGTTCTACCGCAACTACCATCAGGCGGTGGATGACATGGACGCGCTGCGGCTGCCGCAGGACGGCACGGACGGCATGTCGTTCATCCCGGCGGCCGGGCTGCCGTGGTTCACCGCGCTGTTCGGCCGCGACAGCCTGATCGCCTCCTTGCAGAACATGGTGATCTACCCCGAGGCGGCCGGGGCGACCCTGGAGGCGCTGGGGCGGCAGCAGGCGGCCGAGCGCGACGACTACCGCGACGCGGAGCCGGGCCGCATCCTGCACGAGATGCGGTTCGGCGAGCTGGCGCACTTCAAGCTCATCCCGCACACGCCGTACTACGGCACCGCGGACGCGACGCCCTTGTACCTCATCACCCTGCACGAGGCCTGGCGCTGGACCGGCGACCTCGACCAGGTGCGCCGGCTGCTGCCGGTGGCGGAGGGCTGCCTGAGCTGGATCGACGACTGGGGCGACCGGGACGGGGACGGCTTCCAGGAATACCAAACCCGGTCCCCGGTGGGCTACGAGAACATGGCCTGGAAGGACGCGGGCGACAGCGTGCCCTACCTGGACGGCACCTTGGTGAAAGGCCCCAAGGCGCTGTGCGAGCTGCAAGGCTACGTGTTTGACGCCTGGATGCGGATGGCGGAGCTGTTCGACGCGCTGGGCAGCCCGGACCGCGCCGCCGCCCTGCGCGCCAAGGCGGCGCAGCTCTACGCGCGGTTCAACGACGTGTTCTGGGACGAGGCGGGCGGCTTCTACGCCTACTGCCTGGACGGGGAGAAGCGCCCGGTGCTGAGCGTCGCGTCCAACGTCGGCCAATGCCTGTGGTCTGGCATCGTCCGCCCGGACCGCGCCGCCCGCGTGGTGCAGCGGCTGCTGGCGCCGGACATGTGGTCGGGCTGGGGCATCCGGACGCTTTCGGCGGAGCACCCGTCCTACAACCCGTATTCCTACCAGAACGGCTCCGTATGGCCGCACGACAACGCCATCATCGCGCTGGGCCTGCGCCGCTACGGCTTCGTGGCCGAGGCGGGCCGGGTGGCGCGCGACCTGAGCGAGGCGGCGAGCCACTTCAACATGAACCAGATGCCGGAGCTGTATGCCGGGCTGGCCCGCACGCCGTTCGGCTTCCCGGTCCAGTATGTCGGCGCCAACGTGCCGCAGGCCTGGGCCGCCGGGGCGGTGTTCATGACGCTGCGCGCCATGCTGGGCCTGGAGCCGGACGCGCCGCGCGGCCGGCTGCACCTCGACCCGGCGCTGCCGCCGTGGCTGCCGGAGATCACCTTGCTCGGCCTGCGCATGGGGCGGCACAGCTTCGACATCCGCTTCCGGCGCAACGGCGACGCCACCGATTACGAGGTCCTGCGAGGCGACGCCGGCGTGGTCGTCCGGAGCGCGCCCGGCGCTTGAGCCGGACCGCCGGGACGGCGCGGGTCACAGCCTCCGCTGCGGGCGCCAAGCGTCGCGCTGCGGCAGGAAGGGCATCGCAAGGGACGGGCGCAGCGTGATCTCGCCGGGGTCGCGGTAGGCGGGCACGCCGACCTGCACCCGGTCCGCCGCCGCGCCGTGGCGAAAGGTGCGGTGCAGGCGGTCCCACAGGCTCAGCCCGCTCGACCAGTTCGAGTCCGTCTCGTCCCGCTTGGCCGAGTGGTGGATGCCGTGCATCCCCGGCGTGGTCAGCACCCGGGCCAGCCGGCGGTCCCAGCCCGGCGGCAGGCGCGTGTTGGAATGGTGGAACAGCACGGAGGCGAAGAAGAACGCCTGCCAGCCCCGCAGCGCCCGCGGCGACACCCCGCCCAGCGCCACCTGCGCCGCCCGCCACGGCACCGAGGCCAGCATGTCGGCCGCGTGGAACCGCAGCGCCGTCGTGGCGTCCATGTCCAGATCGACATGATGCACGAGATGCAGCCGCCACAGCGCCGGGACCTTGTGCGTCAGGACGTGCCAAAGGTAGATCGTGTAGTCCATCCACAGGAACGCCGCCGCGTCCCGCAGCCAGGCCGGCCCCGGCAGGCGCTGGGCCAGCCCGCGCCGCCGCGCTTCGGCCTGCTCGGCGATCAGACGCGCCACCGGGCTTTCCACGGCCGCGACCATCGCCATGCTGAGCACGCCGAGCACGAGGTTGCGGACGATGCGCTCCGGCTCCCGTTGCGTGCGGGGACGCAACGGCGCGCGCCGTTCCGCGACGAGGATGGCTGCGGCGGCGCCCAGGGCGAGCACGGGAAGCAAGGGCGCGGGAAGCCGGAAGCGTGCCATGGAGGGGCACATGCGGCTGCGCGGTGGGCGCCGCAAGGCTGGCGCCCGCGCCGGCCCGGCTCGGTGGGATGACCCCGGTCGCCATCGTCATCCCCATGCGGAACGAAGCGGCGGCGCTTCCCCGACTGCTGCGCTGCCTGCAAGCGCTTGATCCCGCGCCGGCGGAGATCCTGGCGGTGGACGGCGGCAGCGCCGACGCTTCGGCCGCCATCGCGGAGGCAGCCGGACTGCGCGTCATCCGGGATGGCGCCGGGGGCCGGGCGTCGCAGCTCAACCGCGCCGTGGCCGCCGTCGCATCGCCCGTCGTCTGCATCCTGCACGCCGACACCCTGCTGCCCGACGACGCCGTGGCGGTGATGCGCCGCGTGCTGGCGGACCCGCGCACTGTGCTAGCCGGCTTCACCCCGCTGATCAGCGGGCCGGACCGGGTGCGCTGGGGCACCAGCCTGCACAACTGGGCCAAGACCTGGTATGCGCCGCTGGTGTTCCGCCCGCACCTGTTCCTGCGCGGGGGGCGGCTGCTGTTCGGCGACCATGCCATGTTCTTCCGCCGGGCCGACTTCCTGGCGGTCGGCGGCTGCGACCCGGCGCTGCTCGTGATGGAGGACGCCGACCTTTGCATCCGCATGAGCCGCCTGGGCCGCGTCCGGCTGGTCAACCGCGTGGTGATCACCTCCGACCGCCGCATCGCCGCCTGGGGCGCGCTGCGGGCGAACTGGATCTACCTCAGCGTGGGTGTCCGCTGGGGCCTCGGCCGCCGCAAGCGGCTGCACGAGGACTACCCGGACGTGCGCTAGGCGACTGCGCCCTTCCTGCGCGCCTGGATATAGCCGGCGGCCAGGCAGTGGTCGATCAGCCGGCGCAGGAACCGGGCGTCGGTCGGGGGGCAGGCGCGCCCGCTCAAGGCCCGCAGGTTGGCGTCGGCGAAGCGCGGGTCGCGTTGGAGGTAGCCGGCAAGCAGGCCCGTCGCCTGCGCATGCACCCGCTGCTGCAACGGGGTGAGGACGCCGGGGTCGAACGCCTCGGGCGGGACGAAGCGCGGGGCACGGAGCTGCGGGAACTCCGCCGACAGTCCCAGCAGTTCCGTGACAGGAACCGGCGCGCCCGACACGAGGTGGAAGGTTTGCCCCGCCGCCTCCGCGATCCGCTCGGCGATGTCGGTCAGCCCGGCCACCACGTGGTCGATGGGCACGAGGTCCAGGCTGGCGCCGGGGCGGACCGGCAGGACGGGGATGCGGCCCTCCGCCGCCAGCCGGAGCATCCCGTAGAAGCTGCCGAAACCGCCGATCGCGCCGTCCCCGTAGGCGCCCACGACAATGGACGGGCGCGCGACGGCGACCTGCCGGCCCTGGCCGCGGGCGGCGGCGACCAGGCGTTCCCCTTCCGCCTTGCTGGCCTCGTAGCCGTTGGCGAAGGCCTGGCCGGCATCCAGCTCGTCCTCCTGGATCGGGCCGTCGCGCAGGCCGCAAACATAGGCGGTGCTGACGTGCAGCACCGGCAACCGCGGGCCTTCGGTGAACGCCAGGAGGTTGGCGATCCCCGCAACGTTCACCGCCCGGT
Organism: uncultured Acetobacteraceae bacterium; assembly: GCA_964250815.1. Taxonomy (GTDB): domain Bacteria; phylum Pseudomonadota; class Alphaproteobacteria; order Acetobacterales; family Acetobacteraceae; genus CAHJXG01. Next base: position 14,288 of record CAXUIQ010000011.1, on the reverse strand, counting down.
AGGCCGCGGGATCGAGGTTGAAGGCGGTGAGGGCGGCGCAGTGGACGGCCAAGTCCAGCCCGTCGCCCAAGGCGGCCTGCACTGCCGCGTCCAGCCCCAGCCCAGGACGGCGCACGTCGCCCGCAAGCGTCAGGACGACGCCGGGACGCGGCGCATGGCCGTTCCACGGCACGGACGGGACCGGGCGACCGTCGTTGCGGCACAGCGCAGTGCTGCGGCGCTGCAACGCAACGACGCCATGGCCACGCCCGGACAGGACGCCCACAAGCTCGCGCCCGATGAGGCCGCCAGCGCCGGTGACAAGGATGCGTATGCGACAGCCTCCCTCTGCCGGCGGGCTTTTGGCGCAGCGGCACTGCGCGCATATGGGAGGGCGGCGCGGCACGCCAACGGGACCGGCCGGGCAAGGGGGACGCGATGTGGTGGACGCATGACTTGGTCGTCATCGGCGCCGGCGGCCGGTGGCGGGCCCCCCCCGGGGGGGCCCCCCCCCCGGGGGGGGGGGGGGGGGGG
>CAXUIQ010000011.1:0-13765 GCA_964250815.1 uncultured Acetobacteraceae bacterium | reverse complement strand
CCTGCGCGGCGGGCGCCGCCGGGCTGCCCGCCGCGGGCGGCGCCGCCCGGCTCGGCTTGCGGGTGGCGCTGATCGAGCGCGGCCGGATGGGCGGGGAATGCCTGAACTCCGGCTGCGTGCCGTCCAAGGCGCTGCTGGCGGCGGCCCGGCGCGCGCACCTGCTGCGGTCCGGGGCCGCGATGGGCGTGGCCGCGTCCGGCGTTGCGGTCGATTACGCAGGCGTGCGCGCTCATGTGCAGGGTGCCATCGCCGCCATCGCCCCGCACGACTCGCCCGAACGGTTCCGGGCCTGGGGCGTCGAGGTCGTGCAGGGGGAGGCGCGCTTCACCGGACGCCAGGAGGTCACGGTCGGGAGCCGCGCCTTCCGGGCGCCCCGGACCGTGGTCGCCACCGGCTCCCGCCCGGTCGTGCCGGAGATCTCGGGCCTGGACAGCGTGCCGTTCCTGACCAACGAGACGCTGTTCGACCTCCCCGTGCTGCCGCGGCATTTGGTGGTCCTCGGCGCCGGAGCGGTGGGGCTGGAGATGGCCCAGGCGTTGCCCCCCCGGGGGGCGGCGGGGGCGGGGGTGGGGGGGGGCCCGGGGGGGGCCCGCGCCGCCCCGGCCGCCGCCCGGGGGGGGGGCGGGCCGCGTGGGGGGGGGCGGGGGGGGGGGGGGGGGGGGGGGGCGCGCGGGGGCCCGGGCGGGGCCCGGCGACGACGCGGACGCCGCCAGGGTGGTGCTCGGGCAGCTTGCGGCGGAGGGCGTCGAGGTCCGCGCCGGCACGCGGGTCGTGCAGGTTGCCCCTGTGCCGGAAGGCGTGCGGGTCGAGACGACGCCGAGCGGGACGGTCACGGGCAGCCACCTGCTGCTGGCCGTCGGGCGCGAGCCATCCCTGCATGGACTGGGTTTGGAGGCGGCAGGGGTCGCGGCGGGTGCGGACGGCATCCTTGTGGACCGGCGGCGGCGCACCTCCAACCCGGCCGTTTCCGCCATCGGCGACTGCCGGGCCGGGCCGCGGCTGACCCATGCCGCGGGATGCGAGGGCACGGTCGCGGTGATGAACATCGCTCTCGGCCTGCCCGCCGCGGCCGACTTCGCCGCCCTGCCCGCCGTGATGTACACCGATCCCGAGCTGGCGCAGCTTGGCCTCACGGAGGACGCGGCGCGTGAGCGGCACGGCCGGGTTCGCGTGGACCGGGTGGAGTTCGCCGACAACGACCGCGCCGTGGCGGAGAACGAGACCGCCGGCTTCGTCAAGGTGATCCGGGTGCGCGGCCGGCTGGTCGGCGTGACGGCCGTGGGCGCGGGCGCCGGGGAGCTGGTGCTGCCCTGGAGCTTGGCGATGCGCGGCCGGGCCTCGCTTTGGGCGATCTCCGGCACCGTGGTGGCGTATCCCACCCGGTCGGAGGCATCCAAGGCGGCGGCGTTCGCCGCGTATGAGGGCCTGGTCTTCGGCCGCGCCGCACGCGGCTGGGCGCGGGCCTTGGCGGCGGCGCGACGCGGGGCCGCTCCAATCAGGCCGAAGGATCACGCACCGGCCCTGTCCGGCTCCGCCCCAAGCCGGCCCTCCGCTTGACTTCGGCAACGTCCGGTCAGGCGTTGGTCCCGGCCATCACGGCGCAGGGCGGACGGCATCGGCCAGCCAGGCGGCGACGCCCTGCGCCGGCACGGTGCGCCCGCCCAGGACAAAGCGCCCTGCGTCCGGCGCGGTCCAGGGGTCCGGCCCGTAGTTGAACGCGAACGCCATGGGGCCGCGCCGGCGCAGCCGCACGCCCGGCGGCAGGTCCATGCAAGGCAAGCCGGCCGCCTCCAGGACGCGACGCATGGCCGCATCCAGCAGCGCGGCATCCGGCCAGCCGGCGAGGTAGTGCGCCCGCCCGGCGCAGAGCAGGGCCGGCGTGCCGTCGGCGAAGCGGGCCAAGGCTTGCGTCCCCTCCCCCGGCTCGACCCATTCCCGCCACCGTTCCATGGCGCCCGCGACCTGGCCCGTCACGAGGTGGCGCAGGCCGGGGCGCAGGGAGGCGACCTGGACCACCTGCATCGGCAGCAGCGGCTGGAGCGGGCCGGGCGGCAGATCGGGCGGGATCGAGAAGTCCGCGGTCTTGCTGCCGGTGCGCGGCCCGAACAGCAGCACGCCGTTTGCCGCCTCGAACGCGGCGCGTGCGGCTTCGGAGACGATGGGCAGGCAAGGTGCCAGCACCGCGGCATAGCCGGCGAGCGGCGCGCCCGGCGGCACGATGTCGATGTCCACCCCGCAGCGCCGCGCCGCCTCATACCAGCGCAGGCACAGCTCCAGGTAGGCAAAGTCCTGCCCCTGCGGCTGGATGCCGAGGAGCCAGGCGGCCTCGTAGTCGAACACCAGCGCCACCGGCGCCGGCGCGCTGCCGGGCAAGGGGAGCGCCGCGAGTTCGGCTGCGACCTGCGCCGCTTCCTCGCCCCCCGGCGAGCGCACCCGGTCGGGGCGGTGCAGGCCCGCGTGCATCTGCTCCTGCGCGAACGGCGCCTGACGCCAGCGGAAGTAGCTGACCACCTCCGCCCCGTGCGCCAGGGCTTCCCAGGTCCACAGCCGCACCATCCCGGGCTTCGGCACCGGGTTCCAGGGCGCCCAGTTCACCGGGCCGGGCTGCTGTTCCATCACCCACCAGCGGCCGCGTCCGACGCCGCGGTAGAGGTCGTGGTGGAAGGCCGCCATGTCGGGGTGGCCGGTTTCGGCGAACAATGCCCGGGCGTCGTCCGGCAGCTCGCGCTGCTCGGTGAAGCCGAGCGGATAGCTGTCCCAGGATGCGAAATCGAGTTCGGCGCCGAGCGCCCAATGGTCGAACCCGGTGAAGCGGCCCATGAAGTTGTGAGTAACGAAGCGGCCCGGCGAGTGCGCGCGGAGGATGGCCGCCTGCATCGCCGCATACGCCGCCACTTGGTCGGAGGCGAAGCGCCGGAAGTCCAGCCGCGCCGCCGGGTTCGCCTCCGTCACCGCGCCGGCGGGCAAGGCCACCGTGTCGAAGGACCCGACCTCCATGGACCAGAACACGTTGCCCCAGGCCTCGTTCAGCCGATCCGGGTCCTGGTAGCGGCGGCGCAGCCAGTCCTGGAACGCGCGCAGGTCCTCCGGGCCGTAGGACAGCACCGTGTCGTGGCAGCCGAACTCGTTGTCGATCTGCCAGCCGGCCACCGCCGGATGCGCGCCGTAGCGGGCGGCCACGGCCTGCGTGACCGCCCGGCTCGCGTCCCACCATGCGCCCGAGCTGAGCGTCGTGTGCCGCCGGCTGCCGAAGCCGCGCGGCCGGCCCTGCGCGTCCACGGGCAGGATGTCGGGATGCGCGTCGATCAGCCACTTCGGCGGCGTCGCGGTCGGCGTGCACATCACCACGCGCAGCCCGGCGTCGCCCAGCGCCGCCACGGCGCGGTCGAGCCAGCCCCAGTCGAAGCGGCCCGGCGCCGGCTCGATCCGGCTCCAGGCGAACTCGGCGATGCGGACATACGCGATGCCCATCTCGCGCATCGCCCGGGCATCCTCGGCCCACCAGGCTTCCGGCCAGTGTTCGGGGTAGTAGCAGACGCCGAGCATGGGGCGGCTCCTCCGGTCAGCCGGGCGCGTTCAGCAGCGCAGGCCCGGCGGGGTCGAACAGGTGGCAGAAGCGCGGATCGAGGAACAGCGTCACCCGGTCGCCGATCCGCTGCGGCGCGCGGCCGTCGGCGCGGGCCACCACGGCCAGGTCGGGGGCGACCTCGACGTGCAGGATGGTCTCGGCGCCCAGGTGCTCGGCCAGGGCGACGGTCCCTGCCATGCCCTCGCCCAGCGAGGCGGCGTCATCCACCGCGACGTGCTCCGGTCGGATGCCGAGCACCACGGGTCCAGGGGCGAGCCGCGCGCCGCCCAGCGGGACGTGCGACACCGCGCCGCCGGGCAGTTCCAGCCGCGCCGCGCCGCCAACCATCGTGGCGACGCGGGCCGGGATGGCGTTCATGCGCGGGGAGCCGATGAAGCCCGCCACGAACAGGTTGCGCGGACGCTCGTACAGATCGAGCGGCGTGCCCACCTGCTCGACTTGGCCGGCTTGCAGCACCACGATCTTGTCGGCCATGGTCATTGCCTCGACCTGGTCGTGCGTGACATAGACCATCGTGGCGCCGAGCGTGCGGTGCAGGTTGAGCAGCTCCACCCGCGTCTGCGAGCGGAGCGCCGCATCGAGGTTGCTCAGCGGCTCGTCGAACAGGAACACCTCCGGCTCGCGCACGATGGCGCGTCCGATGGCGACCCGCTGCCGCTGCCCGCCGGAAAGCTGGGACGGCTTGCGGTCGAGATAGGCGCCGAGTTGCAGGAGCCGCGCCGCCTCCGCCACCCGGGCGGCGATCACCGGCTTCGGCGCGTTGGTCATGCGCAGGCCGAAGCTGATGTTCTCGCCCACCGTCATGTGCGGGTAGAGGGCGTAGGATTGGAACACCATGGCGATGCCGCGGTTGGCGGGCGGCACGCGCGTCATGTCCTGCCCGCCGATGCCGAGCGTGCCCGCGGTGATGTCCTCAAGCCCGGCGATCAGCCGCAGCAGCGTCGATTTGCCGCAGCCGGACGGCCCCACGAACACGCAGAACTCGCCGTGGACGATGTCGAGGTCGATGCCCTTGATGACATCGACCGGGCCGAACGACTTGCGCACGCCGCGGAGCGCGACCTCGGCCATCCTACCGCTTCCGGCGCAGCGTCGCATGGGGGCCGTCGAGCCGCACCGCTACTCCTTGATCGCGCCGAGCGTCAGCCCGGCGATGAAGTGCCGCTGCATCGCGAAGAACACGGCGACGGAGGGTGCCGCGGCGATCAGGGCGCCGGCGCTCATCAACTGCCACGACGCCAGCCACTGCCCGGCCAGCGCCTGCAAGCCCGCGGTGACGGGGCGCGCGGTGTCGCTCTGCACCAGCACCAGCGCCCAGAAGTAGTCGTTCCAGATGAAGGTGAATTCCAGCACCGCGAGCGCCGCGAGCGCCGGGCGCACCAGCGGCAGGACGACGTGCCAGAAGATGCGCAGCTCGCCCACGCCCTCGATCCGCGCCGCCTCCACCAGCGCGTCCGGCAGCTCGCGGATGAAGTTGCGCATGAACAAGGTGCAGAAGCCGGTCTGGAACGCGACGTGGAACAGCACCAGCGCCCATACGGTGTCGTAGAGCGGGATCACGCTCACGAACAGGTTGCGCACCGGGATCATCAGCACCTGGAAGGGCACGAAGTTGCCGGCGATGAAGGTGGCGAACAACACGGTGTTGCCGCGGAACCGGTATTGCGCGAGGGCATACCCGGCCATGGTCGAGATCGCCAGCGTCCCCGCCACCGCCGGCAGGGTGATCACGACGCTGTTGAGCAAATAGCGGCCCATCGGCGAGGAGGTGAACACCGCCGTGTAGTTCTCCGCGATGCGCAGCTCGGTGGGCCAGCCCCAGTAGTTGCCCCGGCTGAGGTCGTCGAGCGAGCGGGTCGAGGTCAGCGCAATGGCGAACAACGGCAGCAGCCAGACCAGCAGGCTCGCCGACACCACGGCACGGTAAAGCCCGCGGGCGCCGGGCGACTGCTTCTGCAGCGGCGTCGGGAACACGGTCAGCGGCGCTCCCGCCGCAGCAGGGACACGAGGAAAAAGGCGATGTACACGTCCATGATGAGGAACAGCACCGTCGCGATGGCCGCGCCATAGCCGTAGCGGAACGAGGCGAAGGTCTGCTGGTACATGTAGAACGCGAGCACGGAGGAACTGTCGTACGGCCCGCCCTTGGTCATGATCGACACGAGGTCGAAGCTGCGCAGCGCGCCGACCACGCAGACAACGACGGCGATGAAGGTCGCCGGGCGGAGCTGCGGCAGGATGACGTGGCGCAGCAGCCGCCAGCCCCGGGCGCCGTCGAGCCGCGCCGCCTCCACCAGCTCCGGGTTGATCGCGGTGAGGCCGGTCAAGTACAGGATCATGCAATACGCGGTCTGCGGCCACAGGCCCGCCGCCACCACGCCGAAGGTGGCCCAGCGCTCGTTGCCCAGGATATCGACCCCCGGCAGGCCCACGGCCCCGAGCATCACGTTCATCAGCCCGAAATCGGCGTTGAGGAACCAGCCGAACACCAGGCCCACCACCACCTGGCTGATGACGAACGGGAAGAAGAACAGCGACTTGACCAGCCTCATGCCGAACAGCGTCTGGTTCAGCAAAAGCGCGAGCGCCAGGCCGAACGCCGGGGCCAGCATGAAGGCGGCGAGCCACAGCACGTTGTTGACGAGCGCCGTGTAGAACACGTCGTCGGTGAACAGCTCGGCGTAGTTGGCCCAGCCCACGAAGCGCATCGGCCTGATGCCGTCCCAGTCGTGCAGGCTGACCCACAGGCTGTCGGCGATGGGCCAAACGACGAAGACAGTGAACAGCAGGCAGGCTGGCGCCAGCAGCAGCGCGGGCGCCAGCGCCATCTGGCGGCGCCGCCACCAGCTCTCCGGCGCGATGCCGGCGGCCCGCGGCAGCGTCGTCGCGGACATCGGCCGCCCGTCAGTTCGAGGCGTAGATGCGCTTGCGGGCGCGCTCGATGGTGGCGAGCACGGCGTCCAGGCGGTCCGGCTTCACCATGAACTCCTGGAAGCCCTTCATCGCGACGGTCGCGAGGTCCTCGCTGGTGTCGCGGTCGAGGAACTGGGTCAGGTGCGCCGCCGTCTCCAGTTGCTTGGCGCCGGCCCGGAGGAAGCGGTCGTCGCTGACCTCGGACTTCGTGTTGGCCGGAAGCTGCCGCAGGGTCTTGTTGATCGTCGTCTGCACGTCCGCGCGCATCATGAAGGCGAGCAGCTTCATGGCGTCCGCCTTGTTCTTGGCGCCGGCCGGGATGTGGATGCTCTCGATGGGCGCTTCCTCGGCCTGCGCGACGGCGGGGGCGATGGTCGGGAAGGTCATGAAGCCGATGTTGGCCGCGGCGTCGGCCGGAATGCCCTGGGTGAAGAAGTTGCCGATCAGCATCATGCCCGCCTTGCCCTGGTACATCAGGCTCTGGCTTTCCTGCCAGGATAGGCTGGTGTGGTTCTTGATGAAGCACTGGTGGTCGAGCAGTTGCTTCCAGTGCGCGAACACGTCGCGCACCTTGGGGTCCTGCCAGCTCACGCGGCCCTCCGTGAGCTGCGTATGGAACTCGTAGCCGTTGAGGCGCAGGTCGATGTAGTCGAACCACCCGGCGGTGGGCCAAAGGTCCTTGCTGCCGAGGTCCACCGGCTCCACGCCTGCGGCCCGGAGCTTGTCGCAGGCGCCGAGCAGGTCGTCCCAGGTCTTGATCTCGCCCACCCCGGCCTTCTGCAGCAGGTCGGTGCGGGCGAAGAGGCCCCATTGGTAGTAGCTGTACGGCACGCCGAACTGCTTGCCGTCCACGGAAACGGTGTCGAGCACCTTGGGCGCGAACTGGCCGCGCGCTTCCGGCGTGAACAGCGCGCTCACGTCCTCCAGCAACCCGGGCGTCACGAACTGGCGCATCCGCGCGCCCGAGTACCACAGCGCCACGTCGGGCGGCGCGGAGGTCAGCCAGTTGCGGATCGAGCTTTTGTAGCTTTCGTGGTCATAGACGTTCATCTGGACGGCGATGCCGGGGTTCTCCGCCTCGAACCGCTTGACCGCCGCCTCGAACGCCGCCTTGGGCTGCGGGTCGGAGGTGTCGGTGTTGAAGACCAGGGTTCCCGCGAAGGCCGGGGCCGCGAGCAGGCCGGCGGCAAGGGCGGCCGCCGTGAGCGTCCGGGTGATGGGCATGCGTTCCTCCGTGTGGGCGGCGCCTTGCCCGGCGCCGTGCTGATTGGGCGACGCCGGGCTGGCCAGCGTCACGGCGGCAGTATCGCCGTTGCGGAGCCGGTTGGCTACCGGCTTCTTGGTGCGCTCGCGCGGCCCGTGGCCTTCTCGCCCCCGGCCAGCAAACGGCCGGCCGCGGCTTCAGCCTTGGATGGATGCCGGCGCAGCCTCACGCCAGCAGCACGCGCGTCACGTCCGCGCCGGTTTCGGCGTCGATGACGGAAAAGGCGACGCCCTCGGCGGCCCACACGCGAAGCTGCTCCACGGAAACGTAGCGCCGGCTCGCCGCGTCGTACAGCCGGCTTCGGGCATACCGCTTCACGAGGATCGGTTGGGCGTCCTGCGCGGCAGTTTCCATGCTGACCGATATCCCCTGCGACAGGCCCGTTCGGCGGCCTGACGGCTCTATATCATGAGGATGAAATCCATTGATCGGGCAAGTTGGGATCAACGATGCAGCGCCTGATCCGCTGCGCCTAGCCGCTTGCCAGGCAAAGCGACCGCATCCTCCGCGACCACGAGCCGCCAACCCCTCCGCACCCGCCATCGCTTGCCGGACGCCGCCGCCGCACTATGCTCTGACCACACCCCCACCGCACAGGACCACCCCGCATGTTCATCGCCATGAACCGCTTCAAGGTCGCCCCCGGCTCGGAGGCCGCGTTCGAGCACCTTTGGACCAGCCGCGAATCCCACCTGGGCGGCGTGCCCGGCTTCGTCGAGTTCCACCTGCTGCGCGGCCCGCAGCGCGAGGACCACGTCCTGTATTCCAGCCACACGATCTGGCAGGACCATGCAGCCTTCGAGGGCTGGACCAGGTCGGAAGCGTTCCGCGCCGCCCACCGTGATGCCGGCAATGTCAACCGGGGCGACACCCCGCTCTACATCGGCCATCCGGAGTTCGAGGGCTTCGAGGTCATCCAGACCGTCAAGTAGCCGGCGTCACGCCGCCAGCGCCTGGGCGACCACCCCTGGTCCGGCCACCAGCAGCGCCGTACCGAGGTTGGTCGCCGCCACCAGCAGCGCCGACCGGAAGCGCGGCAAGCCCAAACCGTGCCGGGCCAGCAGCCAGTTCAGCCACAGGCCATAGGCGCCCAGCCCCACGGGCAGCGCCGCGGACGCCGTTTCTTCCGCCAGGCCGAGCTGCATCGCCGCCTGCAGCACGACCACCAGCGCCATGAAGGCGAGCGCCATCGCCCACTGGCACCAGTTGAACGCGGTGGCGTAGCGCAACCACCGCTCCTCCCGCCCCCAGGCGCGGGCCAGCGCGTGCGACAGCACCGCCGGCGCAAGCGCCGCCACGAGGGTCATCAGCAGGATGGCCAGCGCCTTGGCCGGCCCGTCGCGGGCCAGGATCAGCAGCGCGCCCACGATCGGGAACGCCAGCAGCGGCGCGAGGCTCGACAGGAACGCCTGCGCCGTGTCGCCGAACTGCGCCAAGCCGTCCACCCGGCCCCGCGCCACCCGCAACATGCCCACCAGCGGGCGCAGCCCCGGCGGCGGCTCCGGCCTCGGCCCCGTCACGCGAAGGCCGCCAGCACGGCGCCGTAAATCCGGGCGAGGTCCCGCAGCTCGCCCACTGGCACCCGCTCGTTGGCCTGGTGCATGGTCGCGCCGACCAGTCCGAACTCCGCCACCGGGCAGTGCCGGGCGATGAACCGCGCGTCCGACGTGCCGCCCCCGGTGTCGAGCCGCGGCGCGATCCCTGACGCTTGCGCGACCGCCGCCACGAGCCGGTCCACGGGCGGACCCGGCGCGGTCAGGAACGCTTCCCCGCTCACCGCCACCTCCAGGTCGAACCGCTCCGCGTGCTGCGCCAGCGCCGCGCGCAGCCAGGCTTCCAGCCCAATTCCCGTGTGCCGGTCGTTGAACCGGATGTTGAGCCGGGCGCGGGCCAGGCCGGGGATCATGTTGGCGGCGGGGTTGCCGACATCGACGCTGGTGACTTGCAGGGAGGACGGCTCGAACCACTCGGTCCCTGCGTCGAGCGGCGCCGCCGTCAGCGCCGCAAGTGCCCGCACCAGCCGGTGCACCGGGTTGTCCGCCCGCTGCGGGTAGGCGGCGTGGCCTTGGACGCCATGCACCGCCACCACGGCATTCAGGCTGCCGCGCCGCCCGATCTTGATGACCTCGCCGAGCCGCGCCGGGTTGGTCGGCTCCCCCACCAGGCAGAAGTCGGGCGTGTGCCCATGCTCCGCCATCCAGTCCAGCACGCGCACCGTGCCGTTTGTCGCCGGCCCTTCCTCGTCGCCGGTGATGAGCAGGCTGACGGACCCCGCGCCCCGATGGTCCGCCGCCGCCGCGGCGAAGGCGGCGACCGCGCCCTTCATGTCGCAGGCGCCGCGCCCGTGCAGCGCCCCGTCCCGAATTTCGCCCCCGAACGGGTCTCCGTCCCAGCCGTCGCCCGGCGGCACCACGTCCGTGTGCCCGGCGAAGCAGAAGTGCGGCCCCGCCGTGCCCCGCCGCGCGAACAGGTTGGGCGTCGTGCCGAAGGGCAACCGCCACACCTGGAACCCCACCGTCTCCAACGCCGCCGCCAGCACGTCCTGCGCACCACGGTCCGCCGGGGTGACAGAGGCGCAGCGGACCAGCGCCTGCGCCAGCGGGAGCGGGTCGGTCACTCCCGCAGCAGGTCGTTGATCGCCGTCTTGGCCCGCGTCCGCTCGTCCACCCGCTTCACGATCACGGCGCAGGTGAGCGATGGCCCCGGTTCCCCGTTCGCCATCGGACGGCCCGGCAGCGTGCCCGGCACCACGACCGAATACGCCGGCACCCGGCCCGTGAACACCTCGCCGGTTTCGCGGTCCACGATCTTGGTCGATGCGCTGATGAACACCCCCATTGACAGCACGCTGCCGCGCTCCACGACCACGCCCTCCACCACCTCCGACCGCGCGCCGATGAAGCAGTCGTCCTCGATGATGGTGGGGTTGGCCTGCAACGGCTCCAACACGCCGCCGAGGCCGACGCCGCCGCTCAGGTGGCAGTTCCGCCCGACCTGCGCGCAGCTCCCCACCGTGACCCAGGTATCGACCATGGTGCCGCGGTCCACATACGCGCCCACATTCACAAAACTCGGCATCAAAACGACGCCGGGCGCGACATAGGCGCTGTGCCGCACGATGGCGCCCGGCACGGCGCGGAAGCCTGCGGCGCCGAACTGGTTCTCGCCCCAGCCCTCCGTCTTGAGCCGCACCTTGTCGAAGCCCGGCGCGCCCGTGCTCGGCATCGGCACGGAATCGTTGAGGCGGAACGACAGCAGCACCGCCTTTTTCAGCCACTCATGCACCACCCAGCCCCCCGGACCCGGCTCCGCGACGCGCAGCGCGCCCGTGTCGAGCGCCGCCAGCACCTCCTCGACTGCGCGCCGCGCCGGGCCGGCGGTTTGGGCGGACAGCGTGTCCCGCTGCTTCCAAAGCTGCTCGATCTCCGGGCGAAGGGCGGTCAGGGACATGCGATGCGCTTCCGGTTGGCAAGCGCGGACCATGCGCAGCCGGCCCGCCGGTGTCAATTCGGCCCCCTTCGCCCAGTCGCCTGAAACATGATACGACACCATAACAAACATCCGGGCAAGGTGCAGGCATGGCCACCAAGACGACCACGGACGCTGGGACGCCGCCGCGGATGGTGCCGCCGGGCGCCATCCCGCCGGGCAGCCGGGAACGCTGGCGGGAGTTCGGCCTGCTCGCCGCCGACCTGATGTTCGAAACCGACCTCCAGGGCCGGATCACCTTTGTCGCGCCTGACCGCGTGCTGGGCTGGCCCGCGTCGGCGCTGCATGGCGACGGCGCCGACGCCCTGCTGGTGGAGCCGGACCCGGCGATGCCCGACCGCTTCCGTTTCGCTGCCCCGGCGCGCAGCCGCCGGGTCTGGCTGCGGGGCGCGGCCGGGGAGCCGGCGTGCATGGCGATCTCCTCGGTGGCCATGCTCGACCCGGCGGGCCAGCGGATCGGCACGCGCGGCGTGGGGATGGACGTGACCGCGCAGGAGCGGCGCGACCGGGCCGCTGCCGCCGCCCTGCGCCGCGCCGACGTGCTGGACGGCACGTTGGACCAAATCCGGCAGGAGCTGACGGCGCCGCGCATGATCGAGGCCAGCCTCCTCGCGATCATGCGCGCGGCCGGAGGCCGGGGCGCTGCCCTGCTGGACCTGGCGGACGCACCGCTCGACGACCCGCCGGCGCTGCCGTGGCCGGTGCTGCACAGGGTGGGCGACGACCCGCTGCCGGTGCTGGCCGACGCGCTGGCCCTGCTGGAAGACCGGAACGATCCCGTCGCGTCGGAGCGGACGCCGCAGGGCTGCGCGGTGCTGGCCTGTCCCGCCTGCACCCGGTTCGGCGACCGTGCCGGGCTGGTGGTCTGGCGCGACGCGGGCGGCCCGGCCTGGGACGCCGGGGACCGTGCGCTTGCGGCCTCGGTTGCCGGGCTGGTCCGCATGATGCTTGAGCACGAGGGCATCCAGCGCGAAATGGCGCTGCAAGCGCGCACCGCCCCGCTGACCGGCCTGCTGAACCGCCGGGCGTTCCTGGAGGAAACGGACCGGCGGATCGACCGGCTGGACCGGGAGGAGCAGCCGGGCACGTTGCTGTTCGTGGACATCGACCAACTGCGCGCCCTGAACGAGCGGTCGGGGCATGGGGCCGGGGACGCGGCGCTGGCGCTGGCGGCGGGGCTGCTGCGCCGCACGTTCCGGCCTGCGGACTTGGTGGCCCGGCTGGGCGGCGACGAGTTCGCGGTGTGGCTCGACGGCTCGGACGAACTGACCGCAGCGGAGCGGGCGGAAGGGCTGCGCATCGGCTTCCCGCGCGTCGCATCGCACCTTGCGGACGCGACGGGGACGCCGATGACCATTTCGATCGGCATTGCAACGCGGCGCGCAGGCAACGGGGAAATTTTGGACAGCCTGATGCAGCGCGCCAGCCAGGCGATCCACCATGCCAAGCGCGCCGGCCCCGGCCATTGGCGCGTGTCCCAGGCCAGCCCGATGCCCTAAGAAAGCCCGTCGGCAGCCCGGCGTCTCAGTATCGGCGCAGGCTGGACAAGGTGAGGCCTCGGCGGCGGCGCATGTCCCAAGTCGGGCCGGGATACAGCCCAGGCGTAACCACGCTATGGGCACAACTGACCTCAGCCGCGGCTCGACGCTACAGCAGAGGCTGCGGAGAGAAGTCGCAGCGCCGCAGGGCGTCTTTCCGAACGCGGGCCACTTGCGCCGGGCAGGTTTTGGTTTGCCCGGCGCCGGAGTCCGCGATCGGAAAGGTCTTATGCGGTTAGCGCGCCCGAGCGTCCGGAGTTGTGACGCCCACGCCCACGGTGTTGCCGAGGGCCCGCTGGCCGCCGCCGTTGTTCGAGGTGATGCCCGTCTCCAGCCCTGGCGTCGTCACGCTTTGCGGACGCTCCGCCGTCTTTTCCGCGGGCGTGCATGCGGCCAAGGCCAGGCAAGCAAGAGCAAAGGCTGTCAGATTCCGGGTGTTCGTGTCCATGGAAGGCCTGCCTGAGTTGGACGCAAGCACCGAACGTGCGTGCAACCCCATTATTCCCAAGGTTCCGGCAGCCGGAGAGCCGAAAGCGCCTCTCGGCCGAGACTATGGCGAAACAAGCTTCATGGCTTGCAGGTTCACGCGCAAGTCAATGCACGATAATAAAGTTGCGTGCCCCGCTTTTCGTCTAAGCTGTTTGCCGCGCACCGAAGGCACGTTTCCTATGCTGGGTCAGGCGCGACGTTCGTTCCAGGGCTGGCGCGCACGCGGTTCAGCCCATATTCATGCACCATGGCGGGCTGGACGGACATTGCATGGGACGGCTGGGTGGCGCGGCTGCCCTCCGGATGGCGGGCTTACGCCGTGTTGGCGCGGCTCGACCGGCCCATCGGCGCGTGGCTGCTGTTCCTGCCGGGCCTGTGGAGCATCCTGCTGGCCGGGCCGCTGGACGCCCATGCGGCGTGGCTGGCGCTGCTGTTCGGGGTGGGCAGCGTGGTGATGCGCGGGGCGGGCTGCGTGGTCAACGA